>NZ_BAABRP010000042.1 GCF_039545055.1 Deinococcus carri | reverse complement strand
AGCTCGACTTTGTCCAAAGGGAAGTTCAGGCCGCGTAGCAAAGGGCGTCTATGAGGCGGTCCACGAGCGAGCGCGGGACTTGTACGAGGTCGTCGGCTGGAGGGGATGTTCGAAAAGTCTGGGCCTTCCACAGCGCTCGCCGAGGTTCGGCGAGCGCATCCACGAAGGTGGGAAGGGTCTTGTCATACCAGGCCGCACGGCGCACCCACACCTCGGTGTCCTTCCAGCGCTCGTGGGCGAGCAAGGTGACGAGGGAGAACAGGCCCAGCAAGACGGGTGTCGTCCGGGCGATGGCGAGATCCGACCACTGCCGCTGGGTCTCCACACCCAGATGGGCCCGCACTTCCTCGAAGGTGACTTCAAGCTGCCAGCGCTGCACGAACCACTCCAGCATCTGGAGTGGTGCCAGTTGTCCGTCGGTCGAAAGGAGAGCCTGTGGCGCGAACTTGCCCAGGGGGTCACGGATCAACACCCAACGGATGGAGACGGGGGGAAGGCCGGTGTAATACCACACCGCCGTGTCCGAGGCGAGCTCGACCACTCGGTTGGCCTCGCCATACCAGCGGGCAATCTGCACCCGTTGCCAAGACGTGTTCGGATCATCGAGTCGGGCAGCGAGAGTGGGCAAGCGCTGGCCTTTCAACCTTGGTCGGCCCATCTGGCCGACCTGACGTTCTGGCGCGGGTTCATAGAGTGCCGCGTCGAGCCGCAGACGGGTGATGACGGCGATGGGCTGGTGTTGCTGAAGGTCATGCAACCACGCGATCACGGCGTACGCGCTGTCAGCCACGACCACCAAGGGTCGGTCCGGCACCCAACGCTGCACCAAGCGGAGCATTTGACGAGCCCAGTCGGTCAACTTCTTATGCGGACGTCCGCGTTGCTGGTGAAAACGTTCTGAGGGCGTCAGCGCGGTGAGAAATGGGAGTGCCCACACCCGCTGCGCCCAGGGGATGGGCACGAGCAGCATCAGGCTTAACCACCGCAGCCCGCTGGCTTTGATGAAGTAGCTGTGGCTCGACCGTACCGGATCTCGATAGATTCCCAGGGCGTTGATCTTGGAACCCGTGCGGCGTTCGATGGTGTCGTCCAGCCCAAGGACCACTGGTCCTTGGGGCACAAAGGTGTGGATCAGCAACCGCAGCAGAATCCGACTGGTTTGCAGATTTGACCAGCGGACCCGGTTGAGCACGCGGTGATAGGTCACGAATTTTGG
>NZ_BAABRP010000039.1 GCF_039545055.1 Deinococcus carri | reverse complement strand
GTGGTGGCGCGGACCTCCTCCAGGGTGGTGCCGGGCAGCAGTTCGGTGAGGGTGAGTTGGCCGTCCAGGAACTCGAAGACGGCTTTATCGGTGATGACCATGCTCACGTTGCCCCGTGCGGTCAGGGGCAGGGTGCAGGTGGGGACCAGCTTGGGAGTGCCGTCGGGGTCGGTGTGCGTCATGGTGACAATCAACCTCCTGGCCCCGCTCGCCAGGTCCATCGCGCCACCCACCCCCAGCAGCGGCCTCCCCGGCACCGCCCAGTTCGCCAGGTTTCCGGCCTCGTCCACCTGAAGCCCGCCCATCACGGCCACGTCCACGTGGCCGCCGCGAATCATCCCGAAGGAGTCGGCCGAGTCGAAGTAGCTCGCCCCCGGCAGCGCCGTGACCGGCACCTTGCCCGCGTTCACCGGGTAGTCCATCGCGCCCCCGTCCTCCGGGGCAGGACCGACGCCCAGCATCCCGTTCTCGGTGTGCAGGTTCACCCCGTGCTCGGGGGTGATCAGGTCCGCGACCAGCGTGGGAATGCCGATGCCGAGGTTCACCACGTCGCCGGGGCGCAGTTCCCGCAGGGCGCGGCGGGCCATGTGCACACGCGCCTCGTCCACCTTCTTGGCCCCCCCCTTCACGTCGGCGGAGCTGCCCAGGTCTGCGGGCGTGAGGCTGGCCTGGACCAGATAATCCACGTACAGCCCCGGGGTGTGGACGTGGGCGGGGTCCAGCTCGCCGACCTCCACGAGTTCCTCGACCTCGGCCACGACCAGGTCGGCGGCGGTCGCCATGGCGCGGTTGAAGTTCTGCTCGGTGAGGCGGTACTGGAGATTGCCCGCCCGGTCGGCCCGCCAGGCGCGAATAAAGGCCACGTGCCCGCGCAGCGCGGGCACGAAGACCATCTCGCGTCCGTTCAACACCCGCATGTCGGCGTCCCCGGCAATCACCGTTCCGGCGGCGGTGGGGGTGTAGAAGCCGCCAAGCCCCGCACCCCCCGCCCGCAGCGCCTCGGCCAGCGTGCCCTGGGGCAGCAGCTGGACCTCCAGCGTGCCGTTCTGGGCGGCGGCAACCGCTTCGCGGTTGCTGGTGAAGAAGGAGCCGACGGCCCGGCGCAGCTGCCCGTTTCGCAGCAGGCGGCCCCCACTCAGGCCGGCCTCGCCCACGTTGTTGCCCACGAAGGTGAGGTCGCCGGTGCCGGTCTCGGCCAGGGCGTGGACCAGGTGGACCGGGTTGCCGGTCATGCCGAAGCCCCCGACCAGCAGCGTGTCGCCGGCCTTCACCAGCGCCGCGGCCTCCTGCGCCGTGATGACGGGGACCGTCATCACGCCTCCACCCGCTCAATCAGCGCCGCCTCGCCCTGGCCGACCCCCACGCAGAGGGTCGCCAGCCCGTACCTTCCCTCGCGCCGCTGCAACTCGTGGGTCAGGGTCGTGACCAGCCGTGCGCCGCTCATGCCCAGCGGGTGCCCCAGGGCGATGGAGCCGCCGTGGATGTTCAGCCGCTCGTGGTCCACGCCCAGTTCGCGCATGCAGGCGATGGCCTGCGCGGCAAAGGCCTCGTTGATTTCCACCAGGTCCACGTCCGTCAGGTCCATTCCCAGCCGCTCCATCAACTTGCGGGTGGCGGGAACAGGCCCCAGGCCCATCACGCGGGGGTCCACGCCCGCCGACGCCGCACCCACCCAGCGCGCCAGCGGCCTCACCCCCAGTGCGCGCGCCTTGCGCGCGCTCATCAGCACCAGCGCCGCCGCCCCGTCGTTCAGCCCCGAGGCGTTGCCCGCCGTGACGGTGCCTCCCTTGCGGAAGGCGGGTCGCAGACCCGCCAGCGTGGCCTCGTCGGTCGCCAGGGTGAAGGTATCCCCCTCGCGCTGGTAACGGGGATGCTCGTCGGTGTCGAAGACGGTTACACCCTTGCGGCCCCTGACCTCCACCGGGACGATTTCGTCGCGGAACACCCCGGCATTCAGGGCCGCCACCACCCGCCGCTGCGACTCCAGCGCGAAGGCGTCCTGCTCCTCACGGGTAATCTCACCCCCGGCAATCTCCCCGGCGCGGCTGCGCTCCACGATGTTCTCGGCCGTCTCGCCCATCGCCTCCAGCGGGAAGCGGGCTTCCATCGCCGGATTGGGGAAACGCCAGCCCAGGGTGGTGTCATAGGCAGTGACGTTGCCATTGGCGAAGGGCTGTGCTCCCTTGGGCATGACCAGCGGGGCGCGGGTCATGCTCTCGACGCCGCCCGCCACGTATACGTCGCCGTCACCGTTGCGGATGGCGCGGGCGGCGGTGTTGATGGCACTGAGGCCCGAAGCGCACAGCCGGTTGACGGTCAGCCCGGCGACCGTCTCGGGCAGCCCGGCCAGCAGCGCGGCCATGCGCGCGACGTTGCGGTTGTCCTCGCCCGCCTGGTTGGCGCAGCCCAGGATGACTTCTTCAATCTGGTCGGGGGAAACCCCCGACCGGCTCACCGCCTCGCGGAGGACCAGGGCAGCCAGGTCGTCGGGGCGGATGCTGGACAGCGAACCACGTATCGCCCCCACCGG
>NZ_BAABRP010000037.1 GCF_039545055.1 Deinococcus carri | reverse complement strand
GGGCCGTGCAGCGCGGCGCGCAGGACCGGCGCGACTTCCAGGGCACCGACGACGTGAAGCCGATGGATTACGTGGCCGGACTCCAGGGCATGGGGTTGCGCGGCGGCATCCAGTTCGACGAGCGCGGTTACTGGCTGGAGGTTATGGACGCCGCGACTGGTGACCTGCGCCCCGGCCCGGTCGTGAAAAGCATCTGGGACGCCCCACGTGTGTGGCGGCGTCAGTACGAGGCCGAGACCTCTGAAAGCGAGGCGTGATTCTGACGCAGTCGCCGCCCCCTGAACGGTGCTGCCGCCTCTGCGGACACGCCACGGCCCATCACCCCGGCTGCCCCTTGTCGCCCCTCGGGAGCCTCACGGCATACGAGGCCATCAGCAGCCTGGGAGCCATCGTTCCCCTGAGCCGTCTCAGCTCCGAGGAACGTGAGGATGCCGAACAGGCCGCGTATGCTGCCCGCCGGTTCCTCCCCTATGACTCGACGACCTCACAGGTGCTGTCTGGTCCTTACCGAGGTCTCCCCATTCGTGATGCCGAGGAGAGGGAGGTCGAGCACCTCCTGCAAACGTACCGGTATATCCGTGCCCGTACCGTCACCCTGCGTCCCTGGTGGCGGCTGTTCCGTGCCACGCCCACGGTGGTGCTCATGCCCGCCAACCTGCTCGAGGTGCTGCTCTGAGCTTCGACGAGGCCTTCCTGCGCGAGTACAAGCGCAGGCACCCGCACCTCTTCCCGAAGGATGTGCCCTCTGCCCCGGCTGCCCTGCCGAGCGGGGGCCTCCCACGCTCGGCCAGCAACGGGTATGCCAGCGAGGCCGCATTCCAGGCCGACGCCGTGCGCGAGCTGGAAGCACGTGGCTGGACTGTCTGGCAGATGTTCCTGGGCAGCACGCGGGGCGGGAGCATCTGGGCTACCAAGGGCATCCCCGACCTGCTGGCCTTCCGCGCACCGCGCACCCTCCTCTGGCTGGAACTGAAGCAGCCGGGCAACCGCCCCAGCGAAGCCCAACTGGAGCGCCACGCCGAACTGCGCGCTGCCGGGTTTCGCATCGCCGTCGTCTGGACCCTCACCGATCTGCTCTCCGTTGCCGACGAAGAAAGGATCGCATGCCCCTGACCTCTGAACACCCCCAGGAAGCCCCCCGCCCTGCCCCTTCGCTCCCCCACATTTACCGGCTCCTCGCCGTGTTCAGCGGTGTCCCCACGCCTCCCGTCCCCGCCCTGAAACGCGCGGGCCTCTGGCTGCAGGATGACCACGCCGAGATGACCCAGTACCAGCGCGGCCTCCTGCGCATCCTCGCCAACGATGGCCGCATTCGCTGGGTGACCTGGGGGTCGGACGGGCCGGGCTACGTCCTGACCGGCTATGGCGAGACCGCCCTTGACGCCTATCAGCAGCGGTACGGCCCGGCCTACGCCCCCCGACGCGGCCCTGCCCTGGGGGAGATTGCCCGCCGCAACGCGAAGCGCGACGAGCTGGTGCGGCTGCTGGAGCGCCGCGTGCGGGAAGGGGAGCAGAAGTGAACTGGAAAGACCGAGTCCGTCAGGAACAGCAGCTCGAAGAACGCCGGGCCGGCCAGAAGAAGCGAAAGGTGACGCCCTTCGACCTGCTGGCCCTGACGCCGGGAGACCAGGTGTTCTACCGGCCCCCCACCTTCGACCGTCCCCGCAGTGGCAGCCGCGCCGTGGTCGTGCGTGGCCCCCGCCAGGACGTGCAGAGCCCCAGCGTCCGCATCCGCTTCCCCGACGGCGTGGAGCAGACTGTCCCCGCCACTCAAGTGGGGCGCGCCCCCCACAGCGGTGAAACGCCCGGCTACCTGCTCGACGCCCGCAGCCGCCCGAGCTGGCCCCGCCTGGTGGCCCTGCTGCGCGAGGCGGCGCAGCTTGAAGCAGACCAGGCCCCGGGCGGCCCAGCCCTGCGCCAAGAGGCCGAGCAGCGCGTCCGGCAACTCGCGGGCATCGTGGCTCCCAGGGGCAGCGAGAAGGCCGCGAAGGTGGACATTGCCCGCGTCCTGCTGGAAGCGGCCACCGTGGAGGCGGCGGCAGCGGCGGCGCGTCAGGCCGGGCGTGGTGGGCGCGGCCCCGTGCGTCACCCCCATCTCCCCGACCCGATTCAGGACGTGGACGTGCTGCGCCTGAACCAGGAACAGCGGGCCATGATCAACAACATCGCCAAGTGCATCCACCGGCGGTACTTCCTGTCTGACGCGGAGAGCCGCGAGCGGGTGAAGATTCCGGGTGTGCTGCGGCAGATCGTCCGCGAGGCGCAGCGCGAGGTGGGGGGCACCGACGCGCCCGCGCCCACCACCGGGAAGGGCAGCGAGCTTCAGGGCACCTTGCACGACAGCCTGATAAGTGCCTACCAGCTTTCGCTCGAGGCCTGCCAGCGACTCGCGGCGGGCGACGTGCAGGGCGCTGTTACCCTCGCCCAAAAGGTGCAGGGGCACCGGGCGGCGTACCTACAGGCGAACGCCGAGCTGGAGCGGCACCGGGTCAAGCACCACACGGGGAGGTACTTCCACGGCGACGTCCTGTCCGTGCGCGAGGAGCACGAGGACGGCGGCATGACCCAGTACTACGCCCGCCTGACCATCGTGTATGCCGAGGACGGCCACAGCCTCACCGTGGCGAACGCGCGGGAGCTGGAAGCCCTAACCGCGACGCGCGTCGGTGCACCGGGCTGGGCCAGCCTCTGCCGCTGGATCGAGGACCAGAGCGAGCGGGCCGGGGGCCGGAAGCAGGGGCGCAGGCAGGCGGACGACGAGCACCTGATCTATCAGGAACACGACGACTACCTGAAGCTGCGGCCCACATTAGAGAAGTACCCCGACCTTCTCCGAGCATTCGAGGCCATCCGCCGTGCCCTCCTGCTGAGCGAACGGGACAAAGACATTGTCAGAAGCGAGATCCCGAACAAGCATCCTTCCCCTGGGTGGCATGCCCCCGCCACCAAATAAACTCGCAATGGCTGACACTCCCAGCGAGAGTGAGTAGGCTGAAGCTATGAAACGCTTGCTTCCCATCCTGCTGCTTCTGAGCGGTACGGCGTTTGCACAACTTCGCGTTACCACTCCACCCACCACAACCTGCGCGCCTGGCTCCACCCCGATTCTTGGGATCGCCCTCAACCCAGTCCTTTCTGGGACCTACGGCCTTCGGGCGTCGCAAGCTATCAAGAACGCTCTGGAATCTGCTGGCTACCGGGTCGTGCCTGACTACAGCCCCAAGATTGCCGACGAAGCCAGCATCCTAATCACTGGTGAGGTAGACCAATGGCGCAGCAGCAACGGGGACTACGCTGAGCGCGTGGATGCTGCGCACATCCTTATCCGAGACGTGAACACGAGCGAACGCCTGTTGAATATCGATCAGGATAGCGCCACCATCATCTTCCAGGCCCAGCGGCTTGAGGATTTCGCGCGCAACTTTACGGACGTGATTAAAGCCCGCTTCTGTCAGAAGCCCCGGGGGGGTTGACAAATCACGGCATGAATTAGCCTAATTTCCATCAAACTCGCCGTCGTCTACCCTGAACGCCCCTGCCCATGCGGGGGCGCTTTTTATTGATTAGCGGCCAGCCCGCACGTTGCCGAGCGTGCGGGCTGGCCTGGAGGTGTTCGCCATGAAGCGCTGACCTTCTCTCCCATCCGCTTGCCGGTCCCCCGGCCTTCCAGAACATGCGGCTAAGACCGCCTATACCCAACCCAACCGCGCAGCGCCTGACGTTGGGCGGCACTGTCGTTTCTGGCCCCTTGGAACGGGGGCGGCCCGCACCGCCCCGCGCGCCCACAGGATGTGAATCCAACACCCTCCTCCCGGCGCGTGGGCTACGCGGGATTTGCTGTGCGGCCGGCCCAGGGCCTTCAAACCTGGGCGCATCGCGGCATGACCGCGTCCACCGGGCCGCAGGACTCCCCTGCCCCACGACCACCTCAAGACGCCGCTGCCAAGAAGGCAAATCCTTGTGCGTCGCCCCGCTGTCCACCAGGGTGGACATGGGCTGGACTGTCAGCGCTGACCCGCGCGTCTATGCGAGGACCGACGGCTATAGTACCCATCGCACCGCAACAGCCGGACAACCGCGCTCACCAGATGCTCAGCACCATCCGCCACAACTGGGCGCGAGGCGAGCACGGCGTGTTGCCGATGGCCCGCAGCGTCCCATCACCTGATCGACGAAGAGGGCCTGACTGTCCCCCAGGTGATGGGACGCTGCGGGATGGAGAAAGAAGAAGTCACCCGCCTCTACTCAGGAGTTGCACCTTGCATAGTGGAGCGAATAGCCGTGCTGGCGAAAGAATTCCTCGTTTTTGCTGAGCGTTCGAAGAAGCCGGTTTAAATACACCTCTGGCATGACCGTCATTAGCGCCAGGG
>NZ_BAABRP010000036.1 GCF_039545055.1 Deinococcus carri | reverse complement strand
ACCAGCCCTCACGGCACGGTGTGATCTGGGGCTGTGTCGCTGGACTCGTCAACCTCCGCTGGCAACGCCGACTCCACCTGCCCACCCTCTGAAGGCAGAGGCCGGGCAGCGGGGCGACGTGCGCCGTTGCCCCGCTGCCCATTCAGCTACTGCGCAACGGGTCTTCAGTCGTCCCTTCAGCAAGCCGGACAGATATGAAAAAACGTTTAGAACACAGCATTATCACAGCCTTTTCACAGGTATCCAGACAATCCCTCATGGCTGCGATGCATGATAAGAAAACGCAGTCTTTTTCTTTCATTTTTAAATCTTTAGGAGGAAGATTTAGGTAAGAGGGAGGCTATTTTCTGTATGTCGTTCCCTGTCTAGGTGTTTTAATGAAGACACTTCTCAGTCTCATGATACACCTCCACTTGTCGGAAAAAACAGATTGTTCCCCTGCCCAATCCCTTGGAGGTTCAGATGAACTCACGTCTTGCGTTTGGCACCCTCGGTCTCACGCTTCTTCTCGCCGCCTGCTCCAACACGCCAGGCGAGGTGCCCCAGGCGGGGACCACCCCCAGTGGCCCCGTCAGCGCGACGAAACCCGAGACGCGCCCGGCGACCCTAATCATGCCCGATGGCAGCCGTCAGGCCGTCACCGGTTTCGTGCGGGACGGCATGCTGCTGCTGGAAGACGACATTATTCTGGCCGATAACGTGAACGCGCTGAAGGGCCAGGGCACCTACGTCGTCGATACCCGTTACCGCTGGACCAACAACACCATCCCCTACACCTTCGCCAGCAACGTGCCGCAGGCCGTGCGTGACCGCGTGACCCAGGCCGCCTCCAACATCCGAACGACCACGAACGTGAACGTCACGCCGCGCAGCAGCCAGGCAAACTACGTGCAGGTGGTGTACAACACCGGCACGACCTGCTCGAGCAGCCTGGGGATGGTGGGCGGCCAGCAGACCCTGAATCTGGCCGACCGCTGCTCGGTGGGCAGCATCATGCACGAGTTCGGCCACGCGATGGGGCTGTTCCACGAGCAGACCCGTCCTGACCGCGACACCTATGTGGAGATCCAGTGGCAGAACATCCCCGCCGACTGGCAGAGCCAGTACGAGATTCGTAGCGGCAGCAAGGGTTACGGCACCTACGACTTCGACTCGATCATGCACTACCCCGCCTACTTCGACGGCAAGCTCGCCATCAAGCCGCTGGACAGCAGCATCGACATCAACCGTATGGGCCAGCGCAACGGTTACAGCTCCACCGACGTCGGCAACATCAACTTCATGTACCCGGCGACCACCCCCACACCCGGCACCACCTACACCGGCTCGGCGAGCCAGGGGGCCAGCAGCTATCAGCCGGGCACCAGCGGCTTCTCCTACGCAGGCGGCACGCTGACCGGCAAACTGAGCGGCCCCAGCGGCACCGACTTCGACCTCTACCTCCAGAAGTACAACGGCTCTGCCTGGACCGATGTCGCCACCAGCGAAAGCAGCACCAGCAGCGAGAGCATCAACTACACGGCAACCAGCGGTACCTACCGCTGGGAGGTCTACGCCTACGCCGGTTCCGGCAGCTACACGCTGGTCGAGACCAGGTAACCGACCAGATCTGGCAGCGTTCCAGACCCGGCATCACTCTATTCAGCGGGCGGTCTTCCATTTAGACCACCCGCTCTTCGTCGTCCCCTCACCACTAAGGGGCTGAGACAAGATGCGGAAATTTTAGTACGCTAACAAAAAAGAGCGGCTGGGCCGCTCTTTTGGAGCTAGGGGCGACCGCCCAAGGCCCGGAGGTAACTCTCGCCCATGTTGCGCGCGCTGGTCTCGGTGTAGATCTGGGTGGTGGCAATGCGCTTGTGGCGGAGGAACTTCTGCACTTGATCCAACGGCATTCCGGCGTCCAGCAGCAGTGTAGCGACGCTGGCACGCAAGCGGTAAGGCGTGACCCGCTTCTCAATGCCTGCTCGGTGGGCCACGTCGCGCACCATCAGTTGAACCGCTCTTGGCGTGTAGCGATCATGCCGGTTGCTCTCGAACACATACCTGGTGTGGCGCCCAGCCAGATGGGTTCGCAACTCCTGGGCCAGGGCGGGCAGAATCGGCACGTACCCGTCGCTGCCGCCCTTGGCGTGAACGATGTGGACCTGGGGCGGCTCCAGGGCCAGGTGCAGGTCCGTCACGCGGATGTTGACGAACTCGGATACACGGGCGCCCGTGTAGAAAAGCATCTTCACCATCAGCCCGTACCTGCTGGCACAGCGGTAGGCTGCCTCGCTCAGCCGCTCGCTCTCCTCCCGATCAAGGCGGTCTACCGTGCGTCTGCGCTCCCTGGGGGCGGCGAACCCCAGGGCCCGCCTGGCGTCCTCGACCACGTGTTTGGTCTGGTCGTAGGTGAGGTGGTGCCTACGCCACAGCTTGACGGTTTCCCGCGCGACCTCGCGCAAGGAGCTCGCATTCCCGTTTTGACCACGAAGTTCGGCCCCTTCTTCCGGCCGTTCTGCTCATGGCATTCCCCAGCGTAGTCCTGACTTGTTCGGGGTATGCCCGCTCCACGAACTACTCTCCTCAAAGCCCACCTGATGGTCTCACGTCGTTGTTTCGCTCACGCACTCAGTCGCGGGCCCTGTGGTAGTGGCGCAGGGCCTTGGCCCGGTTGCCACAGGTCCTCATGTCATGCCAGCGCCGGGCGTTCTTGGGCGAAGTGTCGAGAAAGTGCAGCACACACTGCGGATTCGCACACTTCTTCAGGCGCTGCGGTGACGTCCGCAGCAACGTAAGCAGATCGTTCGCGGCCAGCCAGGCCGGACGCCAAGCCGGGTCCACCTCGAAGTCTTCCTCGGGTCCATGCTCGCCGAGGAAATGTCGGACGTGGCCCCGCGCAAGAACCCCGTTCAGCGCATCACGGTGCTCGGGCTCGTGGGGAGCTTCCAGAACTCCGCGCAGAGCCGTGCGCACGAAGATCAGATGGTCACGGACAGCGGTGAGCAGGGCCTCGTCGCAGGACAGGGCATGCTCTTTCAGCCATGCTCGGGCCCCCTCGTCGCTGTCAAGCAGGTCGAGCTGCATCCTGCCCTCGACCCAGACCGTGTTGATCAGGTCGAGCGCGAGTGGTTCGCCGGTGAGCGGGCGGGCGGGTAGCACGCTTTATTCTAACTCCTCGAATAGTGTTGACAAGTTATATCTGTCCTGTCATGCTCGCTCTAACCACTTGGCGGGTCTTGACTCGTCAAGTCGGTTGGAAAGGAGTCGCGCATGACCATGCCGTACCACGAGGGCGAACTCGCCGTGCAGGCCCGCGCCGGGGTGCAGGGGATGGCGGCCCGCGTCGGACGGTCCATCGCCCCACACCTCACGCCCCCACTCGCCGCCCTTCTCGCCCGCCAGGACCTTCTCGTCCTGGCTGCCCCCGACCTCCAGGGTCGCCCGTGGGCGACCGTGCTGAGCGGCCCGCCCGGTTTCGTGCAGCCCCTGGACCCTCAAACGCTCGTTCTCCACGCTCGCCTCCGCCACGATGACCCGGTGGGGAAGCACCTGCTTATCGGCGTTCCCATCGGGGTGCTTGCCATCGACCTCTCCACCCGGCAGCGCGTGCGCGTCAACGGCACGGTCGCCACAACGGGCGACGGCCTGGTCCTGCGCGTTGAGCAGGCCTACGGCAACTGTCCGAAGTACATCCAGAAGCGCGTGGGTGAAACCACGGGGAGCGGGGGAGCTTCCCCCTTCCACGTGACCTCCGGTGAGCTACTCCCGGACGCGCTCGCCCTCATCCGGGAGGCCGATACCTTCTTCATGGCGACAGTACACCCGGCAGGAGGGACCGACGCCTCGCACCGGGGCGGGCGACCGGGCTTCGTGCGCGCCCTCGACTCCCGTCACCTTGAATTCCCCGACTATGCGGGCAACGCCATGTTCAATACCCTGGGGAACATTGAGGCGACGGGACGGGCGGGCCTGCTGTTCCTTGACTTCACTCGGGACCGAGCCCTGCATCTCACCGGCACCGCCCGTGTCGTGTGGGATGAGGACCGCTTGAGTGCCCATCCCGGTGCCGAACGGCTCGTGGAGGTCACGGTCGACCACGTGGTCACGCGCGATTCGGCGACGGGCCGAGTCTGGACCTTGAGAGAAGCCTCCCCCTACAACCCCGCCTGACCCTCTCCACCACCCGTGGTCGGACGCCCTGCGCCCGGCAAGCCCTTCTTTTCCCTCCCAGGAGCATCCCATGACTGCCACCACGAAGATCGCTGTTGTCATCCTCGCCGATACCAAGACTGAGGAGGGCCTCGGGCGCGCCTACAACGCCCTGATGACCGCCAAGGAGTTCCACGACGCCGGAGAGAGCGTGCGGGTGTATCTCGACGGGGCAGGCACCCGCTGGCCCGCCGAACTGGCGAAGCCCGACCACATCGCACACGCCCTGTACGAGGAGGTCAAACCCCTGGTGGCCGGTGCCTGCGGGGGTTGTGCCGCCGTCTTCGGTGCGACTGAGGGCGTTCAATCCGAGCAGGTGAAGCTGCTCGACGAATTCGGCCCGGGCGTCAGTTACCGGGACATGCTCACGCAGGGCTATCAGGTCCTCACCTTCTGAAAGGCGGCGAAGACATGCGTGTACGCTTCCTTGCCCTCAGCTTGACCCTCGGTCTCTCGCTGGCCGTTCCCACAGCCCTGGCTGGCGGCGCGGCCTCCACCATCGCTCAGACCCGCACCAACGCAACGACGCCTCAGGCCACGTATCACACCGTCAAGGTCGAGGGCCTGAACATCTTCTACCGTGAGGCCGGTCCGAAGGACGCGCCCACCCTGCTGCTGCTCCATGGGTTCCCCACCAGCTCGCACATGTTCCGAAATCTGATCCCCAGGCTCGCCGACCGATATCACGTCGTGGCCCCCGACTACCCCGGTTTTGGGCAGAGCAGCATGCCGAGGGTGAACGAATGGACCTACTCGTTTGCGAACCTCGCGCGGGTCATGGACGGCTTCACGCAAAACCTCGGTCTGAAGAACTACACCCTGTACGTGCAGGACTACGGTGCTCCCGTCGGCTACCGCCTGGCCCTCGCCCATCCCGAGCGGGTGCAGGGGCTGATTGTGCAGAACGGCAACGCCTATGCCGAAGGGTTGCGGGAGTTCTGGGACCCCCTCAGGGCGTACTGGAAGGACCCCAGTGCGGCCAACGGCGACAAGTTGCGCCCCTTCTTCGAGCTGGCCGCGACGAAGTGGCAGTACACGCACGGCACGCGCAACCCGCAGAACCTCAGCCCAGACACCTGGACGCTCGATCAGGCGTACCTCGACCGCCCGGGCAATAAGGACATCCAGCTCAAGCTGTTCCTCGACTACGGTAGCAACGTGCCGCTGTACCCGCAGTTCCAGGCGTACTTCCGCCGCTCTCAGCCGCCGACCCTGATCGTGTGGGGCAAGAACGACCAGATTTTCCCCGCTCAGGGCGCCGAGCCGTATAAGCGCGACCTGAAGAACCTCGACTTTCACCTGCTGAACACCGGGCACTTCGCGCTGGAGGAAGAGGGAGACACCATCGCCTCGCTCATCCGCGACTTCATGGCCCGCCGGGTCGCCCCTGGCCGTTGAGACCTTCGTTCCCACGTTGACCCGGAGTCGTGCAAACAGGTCTCCTCCACGTCAGGATGGGGAGGGAACAGTCCCTCCCCATCCTTCACCCCTTCAGGAGCCTCCATGACCCGACTGCCAGTTCCACCCTTCACGCTCGAAACGGCCCGCCGCAAAGTCCGTCTGGCCGAGGATGCCTGGAACTCGCGTGCTCCCGCGCGGGTGGCACTCGCCTACACCGAGGACAGCCTGTGGCGCAATCGTGGCGAGTTCTTCTCGGGGCGCGAGGCGATCACCGCTTTCCTGACCCGCAAGTGGGCGCGCGAACTCGATTACCGCCTCGTCAAGGAACTCTGGGCCTTCCACGAGGACCGCATCGCGGTGCGCTTCGTGTACGAGTTCCGGGACGACAGCGGGCAGTGGTACCGCGCGCACGGCAACGAGCAGTGGGCCTTCGATGACCAGGGCCTGATGCACCGCCGCGAGGCGAGCATCAACGACGTACCGATCCGCGAGGCGGATCGCCGTTTCCACTGGCCGGCCGGTCCCCGACCGGACGATCACCCGGGACTGACGGAACTGGGGCTGTGATGGCACAGAGATTCGGCTTCGTCCTGGGCCCAAGTCGGTTGTGACCGCTTTGCAGGAGTGGGCGCGTCACGAGGTGTGGATGCACCGCTGTCTGGCCCTGGCTGAGACGGCCAAGGCGGGTGGAGACGTGCCCGTAGGTGCCCTGGTGTTGCTGGCGGGCCGCGTCATGGGTGAAGGCGTCGAGGGCATGCGCACCTTCAGCGACCCTGCTGCCCATGCGGAACTCGCCGCCGTGCGCGCCGCCTGCCATACGCTCGGCACGCGCGACCTGTCGGGCGCTGTACACGGCCGCTGAACCCTGCGTGATGTGCTCCTACGCCGTACGCCAGACCCGGAGCGCGCTCGTGGTGATTGGAGCACCCGTGCCCTTCTTGGGAGGGACGACGTCCGCTTACCCTCTTCTGCGCGACACCTCGAATCCCGCGTGGGCAGAGCCGCCCGTGCTGGTCTGGGGCGTGCTGCAAGGGCTGTGCGAGGCCCTCCGGAAAGAGTGCTGCCCGATGAACGTTCCAAAGGGAACCCCCAGGACGTTCGCCAGGGTGAGGCCCGCGAACATGGTGGCGACGGCTCCCGCTCGTTTGTTTGGCACGACCAGGGCGGCGGCCGCCACCGCTCCGATGCCGAAGAATGCGCCGTGGCAGAGGGAGGCGATGACACGCCCGAGCATCATCAGCCCATACGAGGGAGCCATGGCGGAGACGAGGTTCCCCACGATGAACAGGACCAGCAGGCCCATCAGGACGGGCTTGCGCCGGAGGTGCGTGACCGCTGCCGTGAGGAGGAGTGCCCCGACCACCACGCCCAGGGCGTAGCTGGAAATCAGATACCCCGCGACGGGAATACTGACCCGGAAGTCACGGGCAACGTCGGGAAGCAGGCCCATGATCACGAACTCGGTCAACCCGATACCGAATCCACCAAGAGCCAGGGCGATCAGGGCTGGGGGCATCTGGCACCTCGCGGTTTTCTCCGGGCGTCAGAGGGAAGGGTCATGGGAGAGTTGACGTACTCATCGAACTGCTGCCGGACGGACGCGGCCAGCCACCTGCGGAAGGCCGTGGACGGGGCCATGAAGAGGGCATGCCCCTCTCCGGCAAACTCCCTCAGTTGGACGGGGACCCCGGCCAGGCGGAGCCGCGCCGCATAACGGCGCACGTCATCCCGCACCGGGTCAAACCCGCCGACACCGAGGATGGCGGGTGCCACTCCGTCCAGCTTCTTGGCCTGGAGGGGAGACAGGTAGGGTTGTGCCCGCCCGCTGGGCTGTCCCGGTCCCGCGTAGGCTCGCCAGGCGGCCATGAGGCTGTCCCTGTTGGGAAACTGGTGCGGGAGCCAGGTATACGACGGCGCACGGCACTGCGGGTCAAGCGGTGGGTAGGCGAGCACCTGTCCACCGAGCAACCTGCCCTGATCACGAAAAGCGAGGGCGGAGCTGGCGGCCAGGGTCGCCCCGGCACTGTCTCCACCGACCGCCAGGAGCCTGGGGTCCGCCTGAAGTTCCGGTTGTTGCGCGGCCCAGACCAGCACGGCGAGGACATCCTCCAGTGGGACCGGGTAAGGGTGGGCGGGAGCGAGCCGGTAGTCCACGCTGACCAGCGTGACCCCCGCCCGGCGGGCCAGATCCAGGCATGGCGCGTGCCAGGCAGCGGCGGAGCCGGACACCCAACTACCGCCGTGCGCCCAGACCAGCCAGCCTGACCGGGCCGTTGAGGGACGGAAGATGCGGACCGGGACAGTGTGGTGAGGGGCCGGGATGCGCCTGACGGTCACGGCAACGTCTGAAGGCTGCATCGTCATGGCCGTGGACTCCTGACTGGGGGCCTCATGCGCCGTGTCCCACGGCTTTCGTTCTCAGGAAGAGACCGACCAGGACGGCGGTCAGGATGCACAGTCCGGCATTGACGGCGATGGCGCTGCTGAGGCCACTCAGGAGGTTTTGTGGCGTCTCGCTCCCCAGCGCGTTCAGGCGGGCGGCCACCAGGGCAGACATGATGGGGATGCCCAGGGTGATTCCGACCTGCTGGCTCATGGTCGCCAGTCCGGTGGCAAGGCCCTGCTCTTCATCGGGTAAGCCAGACGTGGCCATCACCATGAACCCCACGATGGCCGCCAGGTTGGCAACGCCACCCACAAAGGTGAGCACCAACAGCAGCACCACCCAGGAACGGTCCAGGCTGAGGAAGGCGAGGGGGAGGGTGGCTGCCGCCTGGACCAGCAGGCCGACGACCACGGTGTTCTTTGGGCCAAGCCGGTTGATCAACTTCGGCCCGAGGATGCCGCCGACCACCGTGCCCGCACCGAGGACCGCGAAGCAGAGACCGGCTTGCAGCGGGGTGAAGCCCAGGACGTTCTGCAGATACAGGGTGATCAGGAAGACCAGTGAGGTCTCGGTCACGAAGGCCATCAGGCCCGCGATATTTCCCCAGGCGACAGTGCTGCGTTTCAGGATGCCGACGGAGACCAGGGGCGTTTTGACCCGCTGCTCGATCATCCAGAAGATCAGCAGGAGCAGCCCGCCAACACCGAGAGTCCCCAGGGCGAGGGGGTCTCCCCAGGTCGTCTCCCCAGCGCGCGTGAGGCCGTACACGATGGCAAGCAGGCCGAAGGTGACGGTGACCGCACCCGGAACGTCCAGGCGGGGGCGTGAGGGGTTGCGGCTTTCCTTGAGGACACCTGGTGCAATCACCAGCACGATGACCGCCACGGCCACGTTGATGAAGAAGGCCCACCGCCAACTGAGCAGGTCGGCCAGCACACCCCCGAGAATGGCCCCGGTGGTAAACCCAGCCGCCATGAGTGCGCCGTTCAGGCCCAACACCCGGGCGCGCACCGGTCCCTCGGGAAAGGCCGTGGTCAGCAGAGAGAGCGCTGCTGGGGTCACCATGGCGGTGGCCAGTCCCTGAACAATCCGGGCGAGCAACAGAACGACCGGCGTCGTGGCCAACCCACCGGCCAGGGACGAGAGGCCCAGCAGAATCATGCCGAGGAGAAACAACCGCCGCCGCCCGTAGAGGTCGGAAACCCGCCCGAACAGCAGGGTAAACCCGGCGGCACACAGGGCAAAGGAGGTGGCAATCCACTGAAGGTGTTCCAGGGAAAAGCCGACGTCCGCCCCGATAACCGGAAGGGCTACATTCAAGATCGAGAAGTCCACCGCCAGGGTGAAGCTGGCCGTGAGCAGCACGAAGAGAACCAGCCTCTCGCGGCTGGTCATGGGAACGGCAGGCTTCGCCACATCAACGCGCGTCATAAGCCGTCCCACCTGTCTGATAGAGCATCTGAAGTTGCATGCGGTCAGCCTGACGCGTCACCGGATGGGCAGCCAGCCACCCGGCGAGGCCAGCCACCACGTGCCTACCACGGGCAGTGACAGGCAGACGTTGGCGGAAGTGGTCTCACCGGGAAGGGAGAGAATGCAGGGATGGAAGAGGTCAACAGCGTCAGTGCGGAATTCGGAGAGTTTCTCCGCAGCCGCCGCGCACAAATCAAGCCGGAGGACGTTGGCATCCCCTCCTACGGAGTTCGGCGGGTCCCGGGACTGCGCCGTGAAGAGCTGGCCATGGTCGCGGGCATGAGTCCGACCTACTACACGCGGCTGGAGCAGGGGCAGCAGGCCCACGTGTCGGACCGTATCCTGGACCGTCTGGCACAGGCCCTGGCCCTGAACAGTGCGGAGCGTCAGCACCTGTTTAACCTAGCCCGCGCCACCACCGCAGGGCAGGCGCTGCCACCCGTGCCGAAGGTCCGCCCGGGAATCCGTCAACTGATCGACTCGATGGCCGAGGTGCCCGTCCTCGTGCTGGACCGCAAGACGGACATCCTGGCCTGGAATCGGCTCGGTCATGCTCTTCTGGGGGGAAATCTCAAGTTTGAGGCACCGGATCACGAGGACACCCGGCCCAACGCGACCCGGTTGTTATTTCTCGATGCCCCGACGAAGGCGCTCTATTCGCGTTGGGAGGAGGAGGCAGCTCGGGCCGTCGCTTCGCTCCGTCTGGTGTACGGGCGGTTTTCACACGATGATCAACTCACCGCCTTGGTGGACGACCTGGTGGCGCAAAGTCCTGAAGACCCGTTGCGCAGTAGCTGAATGGGCAGCGGGGCGACGGCGCACGTCGCCCCGCTGCCCGGCCTCTGCCTTCAGAGGGTGGGCAGGTGGAGTCGGCG
>NZ_BAABRP010000035.1 GCF_039545055.1 Deinococcus carri | reverse complement strand
GCTGGTCAAACTCCATCGGCGTTAGCCCCACCAGCCGCTCAAAGGAACGCGCTCGGGACTTCAGCTTCTCCAGCCGTAACACCCCTGAACCTACCTGCTCCTACCTCTACTGCGCAACGGGTCTTGACATCAGGAAACGGATGCAAGGAAATGGGCCTGGAAGACGCGACAGTCCATTCAGATAACATGTCTGGCGGGTGAGGTCCCTAAGAGTGAGATGTTAAGCACATTGGAAAAAGCAGGACGGGTTCTGCGCCTTTTCACCGCCCACAACCCGGAGTGGGGCGTGAGCGAGGTGGCAAGGAAGCTGAGTATCCCCAAGACCAGCGCCCATGATGCCCTGACCACACTGACGCAAATTGGTCTGGTTCACCGGATGGTCACCGGACGTTACCGGTTGGGGTTCATGATCGTGCCGCTGCATGCCGTTCTGATGGCCCAGACACCCTGGCGTCTGGTCGCCCATGAAGAGATGGAACGGCTTGCAGTCCTGCTTCAGGAGCCGCTGCACCTGATGGCCTTTGACGGTGGTCACGCCATTTGCATTGACCTCGTGGAGGGGGATGGAGATCCTCCACTGGTCAGGGTAGGTGACGTGCTGCCCGCGTACGCCTCTGCCTCCGGTAAGGTCTTCCTCGCCAGCCGTTCCCAGGAGGAGGTGCGCCGGGTCTGCGCGCGCATGCAGGCGTTCACCCCCAACACCATCGTCTCGCTGGACGAGTTGCAATCCGAACTCGCCCGGATCCGTGAGCGTGGTTATGGCCTCGACATTGAGGAATCGAACTCCGGCCGCTCCGCCATCGGTGCACCGATTTACAATGCCAACGGTGAGATCATCGCAGCGGTGACCATCGCAGCGGCAACACCCCGCTTCGAGCGGCATAAGAGTCTCTGGCTGCAAGAACTCCTGGCCGCCACCCACGTCATCTCGGAGCGCCTCGGGTACCAGCCGGATCCGGGTGAAGGTCGGCTGCACTGGCACCTGGTCGAGGGTCAGGAGAAACTGAGGCAGGCCCCTCGCAACCAACGAAAATCCTGAGGGCGATCACCGGGTGGGCAAAGAGAGCTGCACCTGGACTTCCTACTTCCTCCAGGTGCAGCTCTCCTCCAGGGGTTCATACGGATTCCGTCCAATTCCTGAACAGTCGGGAGGGCACCGCCTGTTCATCCATCTCCCGAAATCCGCCCTTGTTCCTTCTCCCTCTGGTCGGATTTCCGGGTGTTTTCAACACCCTTCAATCGGAATCAGTATCAGCAATGGTGTGGACAGATTCATAACTTCCTGGACCTTTCCCACGCTGGGACGGCGTTGCCGTCCACCCCCCCTCCCCAACCCCTCCCCCGCAAGGAGAGAGGGGCTTTTTACATCCTGCACGCTACTTTCGAATACACCTCTCGCAAGAGGATGCAAAACTGTCCGCACCATTGATCAGACCCCCATCAGGTCCCGTACCAGCGCCCGGTTTTCCGCGAGATGGGCAGCGTCCCCATCAAAGGCGATCGCGCCGTGGTCCAGGACGTACACACGGTCCGCCACGGCAAGTGCGAGGTCCAGATTCTGCTCGGCCAGCAGGATCGTCTCGCCGCTTTCCCGCAAGGTGAGCAGCACGTCCCGCACCACAGTCACCATGAGGGGGCTGAGGCCCTCGGTGGGTTCGTCCAGGAGCATCACGGTGGGGTTCTGGAGCAGGGCGCGGCCAATGGCGACCATCTGCTGCTCGCCGCCGGAGAGCGTGGTGCTCAGACTGTTCTTGCGTTCCAGCAAGCGTGGAAACGTCTCATACACCCGCGGCAGGGTCCACTTGCCAGGCCGGGCCGCCAGGCGCAGTTCCTCGTCCACCGTGAGTTCTGCCAGGACGCGGCGGCCCTGCGGCACCAGGGCGAGGCCCTGCGCGGACAGGGCGGAGGGGCGCAGGCCGGTCACGTCCTGCCCGTTGAGGGTGATGGTTCCCCCCATAGGTTTGCGCCACCCCATCAGGGTGGTGAGCAGGGTGGTCTTCCCCATGCCGTTGCGGCCCAGCACGGCGACGACCTCGCCGGGCCGCACGACGAGCGAGGCGTCCTCCAGGGCAGTCGCGCTGCCGTACCCGGCCCGCAGGTGCTGCACCGTGAGGACGGGGGGCCGGGTCAGGGCCTCCTCGCTCACCTCACGCCCGCGGCGTTCCAGGGCCGAGCCGACGTACACGGACTGCACCGCTTCGTTCGCGCGGATCTCACCGGGGGTGCCCGTGGCGAGCAGTTCCCCATTGCTCAGCACAGTCACTTGGTCGGCGAACTCCAGGCAGAAGGCCAGGTCGTGTTCAATCAGGACGGTGGTGAGGTCCCGTGGCAGGTCCAGGATAAGGTTCATCACCCGCTCGCGCTCGTGGGCACTCAGGCCCGCGAGCGGCTCGTCGAGCAGCAGCAGGCGCGGTTCCTGGGCGAGCACCATGGCCAGTTCCAGTTGACGCTTCTCCCCGTGCGAGAGGGCGGCCGCCGGCAGGTCCGCCTGCACGAGCAGACCCATTCGCTCCAGTGCGGCGTCCGCGCGCCGGGCAGCTTCCCGGTGGGCGGCCAGAGGACGCCACAGATCCCGGCGGGCGGGTGTGTGGGCCATGACGGCCAGCATCACGTTCTCGCGCACGGTGTCCTGAATGAACAGGCTGCTCGTCTGGAAGGACCGCGCAACGCCCAGGGCCGCCACGCGGTCGGGCGAGAGGCCGCTCACCGTCCGGCCATCCAGACTGACCGTACCCTCGCTGGGGGCGTACTCGCCGCTTACAACGCGGAAGAGGGTGCTTTTGCCTGCGCCGTTGGGGCCGATCACCGCGTGCCGCGCGCCGGGCGGGACATTCACACGGACGTCCTTCAGGGCCGTGACGCCGCCAAAACGCCGGGTGACGTTCTCGATGCGCAGGGCCAGACCGGTCCGGGTCTGTGGGGTCATGCCTGCCTCCGGTGGAGGATCGCCCACAGGCCACCGCGGCCCGTGAGCACCAGAACGATCAGGAGGGCACCCACCAGCCCCGCCCACAGGTCCGTCTGAGAACTCACGAGTGCTTGCAGCACCGTGTAAAGCACGGCACCCAGCACGGGACCCCACAGGGAACGCGCCCCACCCAGCAGCACCATGATCAGGAGGACGGCGCTCTGAAGCCAGAACACGTCACTGGGAGTGACGATGCCCCGGTGGTATGCGCCCAGCGCTCCAGCCAGACCAATGAACGCCGAGGCAATCAGAACGGCACCGTACTTGTAGGCGAACACGGGGTAGCCCAGGGCCCGCGCACGGCCCTCATTCTGGCGGATGGCCTCCAGAACCCGGCCGAAAGGGGAACGGGTCAGGCGAGTCAGCAGGAAGAGGCTGAGCGCGAGGGCAGCAAGCGTGATGAGGTACAGGACGGTACTGTCCACCCCTGGCTGGAACGTCAGGCCATCGGTGCCGCCCGTGACGGCGCTCCACTTGTCTATTAAAGCCTGGAGCATCTGCGCGAACGCCAGGGTGATCATCAGGAAGAAGATGCCCCCCGCCCTCAGGGCCAGCGGCGCGGTCAGGGCGGAATAGATCGTCGCGATCAGGGCGGCGGCGGCCAGCACCAGCGGCATGGGCAGACCGGCTTTCACCAGCAGCGCCGCGGTGTACCCGCCCAGCCCCCACATGGCGATGTGCCCCAGGGGGGTCAGCCCCAGATAGCCGACCAGCAGATCCAACGCGGCGGCAGCGATGGCCCAGCACAGGGCCTCGGTGGCGAGGTACAACGGGTAGCCGCCCAGCAAGAGGGGGAGGGCCAGGAGCAGGGCTGCCCCGACGAACAGGATCATCCGCAAGGGACTGGGACGGGTGGAAGGCGCAGCCTGGGCGGTCATGCGTTCCCCAATTTGCGCCCCAGCAGGCCCTGCGGGCGAACCGCGATCACCAGGATCATTAGCGCGAACACCGCCATCTGCGCGAAGGCGGGAAAGTACACCGCGCCGAAGCCGTTTACCAGGCCGACCAGCACCGCCGCTATAAAGGCACCCTCGATGCTGCCCAGACCGCCGATGACCACGACAATCAGAGCAAAGAGGGTCATGGTCGAGTCCAGGGTGGGCGTGAGCGCCAGTTGCGGGCTTCCCACCGCCCCCCCGAACGCGGCGAGACCAATACCCGCCGCGAAGGTCAGCATGGAAATCCTGAGCACGGGCAGGCCCAGCGTGCCGCTCATCTGCGGGTCGGCCGTCACCGCGCGAATCTTCGCGCCGGCCAGCGTGCCGCGCAGGATCCAGCGCATCACCAGGAAGACCACCACGCCCAGGACGATCAGCACGAAGGGATAACTGGGGAACACCAGGCCGCCCAGCGTGACCGGCCCCTCGAACGGTGCGGGCGGTGACACGCTCTTGATGTCTGCCCCCCAGAAGTGACGGATGGCATCCGAGATCACAAAAGTGAGGCCGAGCGTGAGAAGCACCTGCCGCAGTTCCTGACCATGCAGGCGGGAAAGAAGAAGGCGGTCAGCGATAACGCCCAGGACCGCTCCCGCAGCGGTGGCGACCAGGACCCCCAGCCAGAAGTTGCCGCTGGCCTGCGAGACGGTGTAGCCGATGTAGGCACTCAGAACGTAGAAGGCACCGTGCGCGAGGTTGGCGACTCGTGCCACACCAAAAATCAGGGAAAAGCCCGCCGACAGCAGAAACAGCAACATGCCGAACGCCAGGCTGTTCACCAGTTGAAACAGAACGAGTTGCATCTCCCTTTTTTCCTCCTGCCTGATAGATGTGGGCGGAGCCGCAGTTGCCACCGAACGTGGATGCAGCCCCGCCCACCACCCGACTTACTTGCCGGGGTCCTTGAAGGTGCCCAGGTTGGTCACGAACCTGTTGATCAACCCCTGGGGCGTCTTCACGACCTCGCGGACGTACATGGGGTTGATGACGTTCTGCGTGCTCGGGTCGAAACGGAAAACGCCGCGTGGGGACGGGAAGGTCACGCTCCGCATGGCGGCGAGCAGCTCTTCGGTATTACTGACGTTCCCTTTGGTCTTCTTGAGGGCTTCCACGATCACGCGGGCGGTGTCCCAGCCCCGCTGCGCAAACACGCCGGGTAAATCCCCTTTGTACTTGTTCTTGTACGCGGTGGTGAATGCCTGGTTCTGCGCGTTCGGCAGATCCTGCGCCCAGGGAAGAGCGCTGATGGCACCGACAGCACTGTCCCCGACCGCATCGATGAACTTCTCATCGGTCATGTCACCGAAAACGGCGAGCTTCACGCTCTTTTGCAGGCCGAACTGCGCGAACTGCTTCATGAACAGCACAGCGTCACTGCCGGACAGGACGGCATAGACTGCCTGTGGCCTGGCCGCGGCGATGCGGGCCAGGTACGGACTGAAGTCGGTGCTGCCCAATGGCGTGTACACTTCCCCGGCAATTTTCCCTCCGGCTTTCGTGTACGACTGCTTGAAGTCCGCAAGAGACTCTTTCCCGAAGGCGTAATCCGCAGCTACCAGGAACGTGTTCTTGCTGACCTTGGTGGCGACGTATTTGCCAAAGGGATTGTTGTACTGCCAGGCGTTTCCGGACACACGGAAGACGTAGGGGTTCTTCCGCTCGCGGGTCAAAGCATTACCGGCGGCGTTGAATACGATGAGGGGAACCTTGGCTTCCTCGACCACGTCCGTCAGGGCGTAAGCACTTGGCGTCAGGACCACTCCCGCCAGGATATCTACCTTGTCACTGCTGATGAGTTTGTTTGCCTTGCGCAGAGCAACTGCGGGATCGGCCTCCTCGTCCTCACGAATCAGCTGCAATTTCTTCCCGGCCACCTGATTGCCGATGGAGTCCAGATAGAGGGTGAAGCCTTTATAACCTTCTTCACCCAGCTGAGCGTAGACGCCGGAGGCTGGCATCAGCACACCAATTTTGATGGTGTTGCTTCCCTGGGCGAAGGCAGTCCAGGTGCCGCTTACGCCCAGGACTACCGTTACAACAGCAAGAGCCTTTTTTTTCATAATCCTGCCTTTCTGGTCACTCCGGAAACGAGCGCCAAGTGTGGGAATGTCTTTCCTGGTGTGTCTTTGAAGGGCAGTGTAGAGATCTGACTTGGATTCACCAGTAGGATGTTCGTCAGTTACGAACAGCTTGGCAGGGGCTGCGGCGAAACTGCTTGTGGGAACGGGTACAGCCGGGGGGGGCAGGGTTGAGTTCCGGCCCCTGCCCCAGCTCCTCTCCTGCAACCTCATGGCCGCCAGAGACGCGAATTCTGCGCCAAGAAACTGTTCACCCTGTTCCTGCTGAAGACCTGTGGGGCAGGAGAGGCGAGGGTGGGTCAGTTCAGGGCGGGTGCGGCTAGACAGGCTGATGACGCGGGAGCGTTCCTTCGAGCGGCTGGTGGGGTTGAGCGAGGTTGCACGCACCCCCAGTTTGAGCACGACGCGCACGCCCTGCTGCACCGCAGGCAGACCAGGCGGTACCGGCTGGGGTTCCGGGTGCTGCTGGGACATATCGCCTTCGACAGCCAGGACCTCGGCCCCTTGGCCGCCCTGCCCGGAGCGTGACCGTCGCTCGGGTGCATTCGCGCGTGACCGAACCACCCTCCAGTGGGAAGTGGAGGCTTCTGCGGCTCTGAGCAGCGCCTGGGTCAGCTACGACGCTCCGCCAGCGACACCTCAGCCAGGCAGGTATTCCGAATAGCAGAACAACGCCCTTGTCCTGCGGGGCAGAACCCAGGAAGCTGAACTCGCTTTTTCAGCCGTGTCGCCCTCTGCCCCAAGGAGTTGCCCTTTGACGTTTCTCGACACCGGTTCCCTCGTTCTGCACGTGCACGCCTCCGGCCCCGAAGCCGCGCCACCCCTGGTCTTCCTCAACCCCATCGGCAGCAACCTGAACGTCTGGGACGACACCGTCCGCAAGCTGGGCCATGCCTTCCGCAGCGTGCAGTACGACCTGCGCGGCCAGGGCCTCTCGGATGTCCCGGAGGGCGAGTACTGCCTGGACGACCACGTCACGGACCTGCTGGACCTGCTCGACGCCCTCGGACTGGAGCAGGTTTCTCTGGTCGGCTGCTCGCTCGGGGGGGTGGTCGCCCAGGCCTTCGCCCTCGCCCACCCGGCCCGGGTGGCGCGGCTCGTGCTGCTGGATACCCTGCCCCGTATCGGGACGTTCGAAAGCTGGCAGGCGCGCATCGAGCAGATCAAGGCCGAGGGCCTCCCCGCGCTGGCACCGACCCTGGTTCAACGGTGGTTCGCGCCCGCCTTCTTTCAGGAGCAGCCCGCCGCCGCCCGCGGGTACACGGCGCTCCTCGCCCGCAGCCCCCAGACCGGGTACCTCGGCAGTTGCGCCGCTCTCCGCGACGCCGATCTGAGGGGGCGAATGCAGGCCCTGCGGCTCCCCACCCTGGTGCTGTGCGGGGAGCACGACCTCAGCACCCCCCCTGACACCTGCCAGGCCCTCGCCGAGCAGCTCGGCGCGGAGTTCGAACAGATTCGCGGTGCCGCGCACCTGCCGATGGTGGAGCAGCCCGGTGAAGTGGCCCGGCTGCTCCGCGAATTCCTTCACCCCACCTCGGGCACCCGGCGCTACGACCAGGGGATGGCCGTCCGCCGCCAGGTGCTGGGCGGCGCACATGTGGACCGGGCCAGTGCCGACACCACCAGTCTCGACCGGGACTTCCAGACCTTCATCACCGAGTACGCCTGGGGCGGCCCCTGGTCACGGGGCCATCTCGACACCCGCACCCGGCACCTGCTCACCCTCGCCGTGCTGACCGCGCTGCCCCGCGAACACGAGCTGGAGATGCATGTCCGCGCGACGCGGAACACCGGCGTGACCGAGGACGACCTGCGTGAAGTGTTCCTGCACGTGGCCGTCTATGCCGGGGTGCCCGTCGCCAACCGCGCCTTCCAGATTGCCAAGAGAGTCCTCTCGGAAAGGAACGTCCCATGACCCAGTCTCCACCCCGGCCCCAGGCGGCGGGGAGCGTCCACGCGCCGCACCTGTACCCGCCGTACACCAGCAGCGTGAAACGTGCCCCGCACGAACTGCTGATCCCGCTGCCCGCCGCCCTGGAGAATCTGCACGGCCCGGTGTTCGGCGCGGACCGCCTCCGCCCCGGCGACAACGACACCACCCGCAATGCGCGGTTGAACGGCGAACCGCTGGGAGAGCGCGTCATCGTGCGGGGGCGGCTGCTGGACAGCACCGGGCGGCCCATTCGCGGTGCCCTGATCGAAACCTGGCAGGCGAATGCCGCCGGGCGCTACATCCACCAGCGCGACCAGCACGACGCGCCCCTGGACCCGAACTTCACGGGCACCGCCCGCATGCTGACCGACGAGCATGGCGAATACGAGCTGATCACCATCCGCCCCGGTGCCTACCCCTGGGGCAACCACCCCAACGCCTGGCGGCCCGCGCACATCCACTTCAGCGTGTTCGGCACGAACTTCACCCAGCGGCTCGTTTCGCAGATGTACTTCCCTGGCGATCCGCTGCTCGCGTACGACCCCATCTACCAGAGCATTCCCGACGAGAAGGGCCGCGCGCGGCTGATCAGCCGCTTCGACCTGGACCTCACGCAGCCGAACTGGGCGCTGGGATTCCGCTTCGATATCGTGCTGGGCGGCCGGGCACAGACCCCCTTCGAGGAGCCGGACCATGAGCACTGAACCGCGTCCGCGCCTCGCCCCCGAGGCTTCGAACATTCCCGAAGGCACTTTCGGTCCCTCCCCCAGCCAGACGGTCGGGCCGTATGTCCACCAGGGGTTGGTGGACTTCCAGGGGCTGACCGGGCTGCTGGGAGACAGGACGGTCGAATCTGGCAGCGACGTTCCCGGCGAACGCATCACCCTGGTCGGGCGGGTGCTGGACGGGGACGGCCAACCGGTCGAGGACGCCGTGATCGAGGTCTGGCAGGCGGACGCGAGCGGCCAGTACGCGCACAGCGCGGATGCGGCGTTCGTGGGGTATAGCCGCACGCACACGCGCACAGCGGACCGCAGCTACTCCATTCGGACGGTCAAGCCGGGCCAGGCCGGGCCGGGTCTCGCTCCACGGCTCAACATCTGGCTGGGTATGCGGGGCCTCCTCACGCACCTGATCACCGCCGTGTACTTCAGTGACGAGGACAACAGCACCGACCCCGTGCTCGCCCTGGTTCCCGAGGAGCGCCGTCACACCCTGATCGCCCGGCGGGAGGAGACGCCGGACGGGACCGTGTACCGCTTCGACTTCCACATGCAGGGCGAGGACGAGACCGTCTTCTTCGCCCCGTGAGGTTCCGCCGATGCCGCTGACGCCCGCCGACTCCGCCCTCTTCGGGACCCTCTTTTCCCAGCCGGAGGTGGCGGCCCTCTTCAGCGACGAGGCCTATGTCCGCCGCCTGCTGGAGGTGGAGGGAGCGCTCGCCGCCGTGCAGGGCAGGCTGGGGATCATCCCGCCCGAGTCGGCGGGGGCAATCCTGCAACTCACGCGGACCTTCTCCCCTGACCTGGGGCAACTCCGCGAAGGCCTCCTCACGGACGGCGTTCCCGTGAGCGCCCTGCTCGGTCAACTCCGCCCTGCTCTCCCCGCCCCTGCGCGCGACCACCTGCATTTCGGCGCGACCACCCAGGACATCGTGGACACGGCCTCCGTGCTCGCCGCGCGTGAAGCGCTGGGCGTGCTGCGCCGTGAACTGCTCGCCGTGGGCGACCGGCTCGCGGAACTCTCCCAGGCGCATGCCGGGACGCTGATGCCGGGCCGGACCCACTCGCAGCAGGCCCTGCCCGTCACGTTCGGCCTCAAGGCGGCAGGGTGGCTGACCCCCATCACCCGGCACCTGGAACGGCTGCGGGAACTGGAGGGGCGGCTGTACGTGGTGAGTTTCGGGGGGGCAGCGGGCACGCTCGCCGCGCTGGAGGACCGGGGCCTGGACGTGGCCGAAGCGCTCGCCGCCGAACTGGGGCTGTCCGCCCCCCCCACGCCCTGGCACACCCAGCGCGACACCATCCTCGAACTCGCCGCCTGGCTCACGGGGGTCGGGACCAGCCTGGGCAAGCTCGCACAGGACATGATCCTGCTCGCCCAGAGCGAGGTCGGCGAGGTGCGCGAGGGGGGTGGGGGGGGCGGGTCCAGCACCATGCCACAGAAACAGAATCCCATCACCTCCGAAGTGATCCTGGCCGCGGCGAGCACGAATGCCGGGCTGCTGGCCGCGGTGGCGCGCAGCGGGGTGCAGGAGCACGAACGCGGCACGCACGGCTGGCAGGTGGAGTGGCTCACTGTGCCGCAGATGCTCGGCCTGACCGGGGCAGCCCTCGCCCACACCCGCCGCCTGCTGGGCGCGCTGGAGGTGCAGGCCCAGCGCATGAGGGAGAACGTTCAGGCTTCGCACGGCCTGATGCTCGCCGAGGCCCTCAGCTTCGCCCTGACCGCCGTTCTGCCCAGGGAGGAGGCAAAAGCCCTGATCCGCGACGCCGTCCCGCAGGCGCTGGCGGGAAAGGGCCACCTTGTCGAACTCGTCCGGGAGCAGCTGGGCCACCTCGGAGACCGGGTGGACTGGGCTGCCCTCACCGAGGAACGCACCCTGGGGGCCACGGCACCGCTGATCTCCCGCGCCGTCGAACAGTATCACGGCACCCGACTCCATCGACCCACTCACCGCCAGAGGACCCCTCCAGAGGAAAATTCATGACCCAGACAAGCTTGCAAGACCAGGATGTCGTCATCGTATCCGCCGTGCGTACACCGGTGGGGGCGATACGTGGTTCGCTGTCCAGCATCCGCCCCGACGACCTGGCTGCCCTGGTCCTCCGCGAGGCGGTGAGCCGGTCGGGGGTTTCCCCCGACCAGATTGAAGAAGTCATCCTGGGCT
>NZ_BAABRP010000034.1 GCF_039545055.1 Deinococcus carri | reverse complement strand
TGCCGCCCGCAACACGGGGCTGGGCTGGCTGCTCACCGCGGGTCTGACCCTGCTGCTCACCGTGATGGGTGCCCGCAGTGCCGCCACCCACCGCGCTATCCCCGAAATTCCCGTCGAACGCCGATAAGAGCGTGTTTTAAAAGTGCAGAGGGAACAGCGCAGCGGGCCAGGTTCTGGTCCGCTGTCTTTGTGAGAAGAAGACGGTATACCAGTGACCTGACCCGACAGCAGTTTAAGCGCATCAAGGCCCTGTTGCCCGCCTGCAAGGCGGGCGGCAGACCCCGGAAGGTGGAGATGTACGAGGTGGTCTGCGCCATCCTGTATGTCCTCCAAAAGGGCTGCACCTGGCGTAATCTTCCTCATGATTTCCCCGCCTGGCAGACGGTCTACGGCTACTTCCGGCAGTTTCAGCAGGACGGTACCTGGGAAGCGGTCAACCGCTTCCTCCTGCGGAGAACACGGAAGAAAGCCGGGAGCAACCCGGAACCGAGTGCAGGCATCCTTGATGCTCAAACTGTCCGTTGCACACCACAAGCCGGTCTTCGTGGAGTGGATGCGGGCAAGAAAACCAACGGGCGCAAGCGGCATATCGTCGTGGATACCCTGGGCTTGCTCCTGGTCGTCTTCGTGACCGCAGGCAGTGTGCAGAATCGCGTGGGTGCCCCCATCCTCCTGAGCATCCTCGCCAAGCGTTTTCCTCGACTCATACGGATTCCGTCCAATTCCTGAACAGTCGGGAGGGCACCGCCTGTTCATCCATCTCCCGAAATCCGCCCTTGTTCCTTCTCCCTCTGGTCGGATTTCCGGGTGTTTTCAACACCCTTCAATCGGAATTAGTATCAAGCACCTCTGGGCGGATGGCGGCTTGGTGTCGTGGGCCAAGCAGACACTCTCCTGGGTAGTCGATATTGTCAAAGGCGTGGCATGACAACGAGGCTTCGTTGTCATGCCACGCCGCTGGGTTGTGGAGCGCACCTTTGCCTGGTTCGCCCGCTCACGTCGCCTCTCCCGTGACTATGAGGGCTTGCCCGAAACCACTGAAGCCTGGTTCTACCTCGCCAACATCCACCTCATGTTGCGCCGCCTCCAACCCTAGCCCTGTGCCTTTTAAAACGCGCTCTAAGAATGCCCCCACGGGGCACTCTCATCTGTTCTGTCAGGCCCACAGCTATTCAGCACTGAGTTTCTTGCTGAGTCCTTCAAAAGTGCGAGCGGTATACCGCTCGCGGACACGGGCAATCAGTCGGGCCAGCCCACTAACCCCCGGCAGAACGATTTTCTGGGCAATTAGATGAGCAGCGGCGAGGTCAAACAGCACACTGGAGCGCGAGGCACTGACGGCGAGGTGGGCGTAAATCCAGCGAATGAGCTGGAACACCTGAAAATCATCAAACTCTTTGTAGCCCAGGTAAGCCACGATGTCGCGGCGATGGGTATAGCGGGTTTCCTCGCCCAGCGCGTACTGAACACTTCAGGCGAAACTTCAAGCTGTTGGGCGACGTGCTGTACCACGACTTTTGGGACCTGAATCGGGTTGGGAAGAAACGTTCCCAGATACCGCAACGTGCAAAGCTGAATGGCAAAACCGAGTTTGTTGTGGTCGCGGCGGCGCTCGGCAATCAGCGCGAGGTCGGCTTCATTTAGGAAGAAGTAACGGGTGAGTTGCTCGGGTGTGGGGTCAACGGCAAGCCGCCCGTAGCGGGCGGCTTGCTCATCGCTCAGGAATTCAACTGGCACCGGCATTCTCCTGTTCTGCTTTGCCGTCACAAGCAGCGCCAGGAAAGTGAGTCCTGCTGCCAGCCAGAACGCTGTTTGACCACCAATGAGCAGGGAAACACGGGTGAGCAGACTCCCAACCAGGGCCGAACTCAAGGCAATGCCGAGATTCTGCACCAGACGCTGTGTGCTACCCAGGGTAGCCTGAATCTCCGCACTGACCTGAGCTGTCATCCGTGTGACGGCTTCTACCTGCAAAATGCCTGCCCCACATCCATAGACCAGAAGCGGCAAACACAGCGCAATCCCGCTTTGCCAGTGCAGCATCAACGCCGCAATACCCAGTCCCAGCGTCATCAGCAATAGTCCGAGTAGCAGCAGACTGGAGCGAGATTCCAGACCTCTCAGCTTCGGTGTTAGGCGTGCAGTCACCGTAAAGGCTGCTGGCGCAGCCAGGGCCAGCAGGCCCACTTGCCACGCCTGAAGATGTGCCAATTGTGTCCAGAGAAACGGTGGTACCAGGAAAACCACCGTCGTGACGGCTCCAATAACCCCGGTCAAACCGACCAGCAAACGCAGTTCTGCACTGCTCTGGAGCTGCGGCAAAATCAACGGAGCAGGCTGTTGCTTATCGAGGAAGGCAAAAGCCACACCCAAGGCCAGCGTGAGAGCGGTCAGAACGACATGCACGCTGCCAGAAAGCCGTGGTGTATTCAAAGCAAGAAGTCCACAGAGCAGGCTCAGTCCCAGTAGAATGCTGCTGACAACGTTGATGGCTGCTTTGCTCGCCTGGGAGTGAGTTGGCTGAAAAAATTGCACTCCCAGCAGGCCCAGCAGACAGAGCGGCACATTAATCCAGAACAGCCAGTGCCAGCTTCCCAGCGAGAGCAGGAGTCCACCCAACCCAGGGCCGACCACCGGGCCAAGACCCTGAATCATGCCCAGCGCTGCTAGGGCGGTGTAGCGACGTTCTGGTGGAAGTTGCGTGGCAATCAACGCTGTTGCTGTCGCTTGCAGGAAGGCCGCTCCCAGTCCTTGCAGTCCCCGTGCAGCAATCAGCCACCCCAGACTGGAAGCCAAAGCGCAGCCAACGGAAGCCACCAGGAACACCACCAACCCCCGTCGAAACGCCGTGACTTGCCCTACTCGGTCAGCCCACTGGCCTAGCGGTAACAGGGCCACAATTAGAACAATCAGGTAAAAGGCAACCGTCCACGCGGCCAGTGAAATAGAGGCATGAAATGTCTGCGTTAGCACTGGGAGCGCGATATTGATGATGCCTGTATCCAGCGTCGAGAGAAAGAGTCCCAGACTGGCTGTGAGGATAATCCAGCGTTCTTGCTTCACTCAAAAAGTGTGTCAGAGTTGGTAACGGAGATGTTTCGGCTTAGGCCGAAACATTGGCCTGTTCGCTGCGCTACCTTCAACGTATGGAACGACTTCCAGAGGCATATGGTCTGGCCGCAGTGGGACAGCTTCTGGCTGAACCTATGCGCTGGTCAGTGCTCCTGGCCCTTGCAGACGGGCAGGCGCTGCCTGCCGGAGAACTGGCCCAGATTGCAGGTGTACAACCCTCGACGCTGAGTGACCATCTGAAACAGTTGCTTAAAGCTGAGTTTCTTGTGTTCACCAGATTGGTCGTCATCGTTACTACACCCTGAAAGACAGTAAAGTCGCAAATCTGCTGGAGGTTGTCGCGGGCTTTGCCGAGCCGCCAGCACACAAGAAAGCTGTTCGACAGGCGCTTCCGGAAGGCCCAGCATTTCTTCAGGCCAGGCGTTGCTATGATCATCTGGCGGGTGGGTTAGGCGTTCAACTGACAGCCTGGCTTGTCAGCCAAGGCTGGCTGCTGGCTTCGGGGCAGGTATTTACCCTGACTGACAGTGGTGAAATCGGGTTCCAACAACTGGGAATTGACGTTGAAGCAGCCCGTAAAAAACGCCGTCAATTTGCCCAGCGATGCATTGATAGAACCGTGCGTCGGCCTCATCTGGGGGGCGCACTGGGAGTGGCTCTATTCAATCACCTTCAGGCCAATAACTGGATTAAGAGCAGTGCCGAGCAGCGCAGTTTACGGGTGACTATTGAAGGCAGACAGCAACTGGCAAACCAATTCGGAATATTCCTGATGTAAGTCTCCTTATTGCAGGAAAAGAAGCTCCGGCCTGCGGATTCGAGGGCAGAAATCCACGCTCAAAACCTGATTCGGATTTACACTTATCGCAGGAATGCACCCGACTGACTTCCAGAGGGCTGCCGACCAGTTCCTCATGGGGCTGAAACGCAGCGCGGTCACCCTCCGAGCTTACGGGGCTGACCTGACCCACCTCCAGCGGTGGCTCCAGGCGAACGGCAGGAAATTGGATGCGGTAGCGCTGGAAGCGTATTTTGCAGCCCACTCGTGGGCTGCTTCCACCCAGAATCGCAAACAGACGGCCATCGAACGGTTCTGCCGCTGGGGAAGGCAGCACGGGCGATTGGACCTTGACCCGACGCTCCACCTGGAGCGCCCTCCCATTCCACCACCGCACCCGCGAGGACTGCGCCGGGAGGACCTTGAGCGCATCTTCGCGGCCATTCCAGCACATCAGAGACGCGACGCCTTGCTGTTCCGCCTGGTCTTTAAGACGGGTCTGCGAATCAGTGAGGCCCTGAATATCCATCTGGATGACCTCGATCTTGCCAAAGGCGACGAACACATGACGGTGCTGGGGAAAGGGGGGCAGCGCCGGACAGTACTGCTCGATGACCCCAAGCTGGTCAATGCGCTGCGGAAGTACCTGCGCTCACTGGATTACGAGCATGGGCCGCTATTTCAGGCCCAGAAGAACGGGCGCGGTGGGCCATTGCGGTATCAGAGTGTGCAGGAGCGCTGGCAGCAGTACGCGGCTCAGGCAGGTGTGCCCTGCACCCTGCACCAGTTGCGCCACAGCCACGCGACGGAGCTGGTCAATGGGGGCGTCAGCCTAGGAACGATCCACAAGAGGCTGGGGCACCGCCACATTCAGACCACCTTACGCTACGCCGAGGTGAGTGACGCCTCAGCCGACGCAGAAGTTCGAAAATGGCGTCGGACTCGAAAGTAATTCCTTAGCGCAGGTTTTGGTTCCGATTCTCAGGTCACCCCTGATGGTGCGCGACGTGGCCCACCGAGCAGGCATCGAGAAGCGGGTCACAACCTCACCGCTTGCGCGCGAGCGTCGCCACCTTGCTGCTGGACGCCGGAATGCCATTGGATTAGGTGCAGAAGTTCCTCCACCACAAGCGCCTTGTCACCACCCAGATCTACGCCGAGACCAGCGCGCGCAACATGGGCGAGAGCTACCTCCGGGCCTTGGGCGGTCGCCCCTAGCTCCAAAAGAGCGGCCCAGCCGCTCTTTTTTGTTAGCGTACTAAAATTTCTGCATCTTGTCTCAGCCCCAGCATGGTAGCGGACGTGGGGATAACCAATCTGAAGCCTCGGCCACACCGCTTACTTTCGCTCGCGCACAGCCAGAAGGACAGGTAGGCTGGGGGCAGGAGGGCGCCGATGACCTTTGACACCAAGAAGAAAGCCGCGAGCGTCGTGTCTGCCTTCACCCCGCCGACCCTGCATCAACAGGTGCAGAGGCAGCCGGTCGAACAGGCACTGACCCGAATGGCAGAACAGGTGTCCGCAGTTCCCGCTGTCCCCTTCACGACCACCAACTCGCGCTCGGTGTCCGCGGTCGTGCAGCGTACCCGAATGGCTCCAGCCCTCACCGCCGCCGACCTGCTCATTGCCGAGCAGGCCATTCTTCAGCGGGTGGCCAGCGAGGTGCAGGCGAGCGAGGTGGCGGTTTCGGCCTCGCGCCAGGCCCTGGCAGAGCGGGGCCTTCGCCCGGAATCCGCCGCCATCCTCCAGCGGCGCGCTCCCAAATCCCTGCCCACGCCCCCTGTCCTGACGGCTCTCCAGCGTCAGGCGGTCACGCACACCGCCCAGCAGGCCGTGACGGCGGCCTTCACCCGTGACGCCCGGTACCTCCCCGGGGCGGTCCGGGCAGAGCTGGCCCTGGATGCCCTCCAGCGTGCCGTGCAGCAGGGGGCCGACAGCGACGTTCTGCAGGCCCGGCTGTCGGAAGTGGCGAAGACACCTCAGGATCAGGCCGCCGTGCAGCGGGCCGTCACCCTGCAACGCCAGCAGGAAGCGAGGGAAGCGCAGGTCCGGGACGGGCACGCTCTTCAGGTCGCGCATCTCGGCTTACAACGGCAACTGGACGAGGCCCTGGCGCGACATACGGAAGCGAACCTCGGCACGGTCACCCAGCGTGTGCAGGCTCGCCAGGGAGGCGGTGAACCACTGCCGTCTGCCGTGCAGCGCCATCTGGAGGCGGGCCTCAACGCTGACCTCAGCCGGGTACGGGTGCATACTGACGAGGAAGCGACCAAGCTCGCGGCGGGTGTGCAGGCTGAGGCGTTCACGAGTGGGCAGGACATCTACTTCGCGGCGAACCGGTATGACCCGACCAGCGAGAGTGGGCTCAAACTGCTGGCGCACGAGACGACCCATACCGTCCAGCAGGCGCAAGGCAAGGTCGCGCCAGGCCTCGATCCCGATGCCGGTCTGGAGGCGCAGGCCCAGGAGATGGGGGAACGTCTGGCCTCCCTGGCCCCCTCTCCTCAAGCAGCCACCCCTGACGGACCACAGGCCAGTGGCCCTGCCTCCACTCGCGGTGCGTTGCAACGCGCCTCTTCCCCAGCGGTTCAGCGGAAGACAGCTCCACCCACGGCGGCTGCCTTGGTTGAAGCGCTGCACAAGCCGGGTTCTGGAGAGGCCGTCATCACCACCGCCCTCAGCCACGATCTTCCAGAAGCGTTCTGGACGAAGGTCATGGCCCTGGGCAGCCAGAACTATGGCCGGGACTGGTCGGATGCCGCATTGAAAAAGCTCCCTGCCCCTCTGAAGGCGAAGCTAACCCTGGCCTTGCTGGGTGGAGAACAGGAGCTGACCTATGCCGCATTTATCAACCAGCTCGCGTACCTCGTCTACAGCAACGACCCGTCCCTGAACGACGCGAAGCAGATTTCAGGCCAGGCCGGGAAGAAGGCCCAGGGCATTCTGCAGGCTGCCGGCTACCAGGCACATCCCACCATCCACGGCTACTGGGGCTTCCAGATGCGGGTGTTCACGCCCATCAAGGGGCATCCCAAGCCGATCGGTAGGAAGACGATCGTAGCCTTCCGGGGCACCGAGGGCATCAAGTTCCTCCCCAAGGCCTACGAGCAGGCCAGCAAGGAGCCCAGGTTCGCCAAGAGCAATGAGAGCGGCCTGGACACCATGACCGACCTCGCGGCCTATCACACGGGCTACTCCCAGTACGAGGCGAACGAGAAACAGATCATCGGACCGGCCCTGAAAGCCTACGGCGCCGACCTGGTTGCCACCGGACACTCACTCGGGGGTGCCCTGGCGCAGATCACGGTGGTGAAGAACCCCAACCGCTTCAGCGAGGTGTACACCTTCCAGGGTGCGAACATCAAAAAGAGCGACGTGGAGAAGCTCGCGGCCATGCAGAAGGTCAAGGCGCGGTACTACCGCGTCACGGGCGATTCGGTGCCGTCATCCGGTGAGAAGGGAATTCCGGGTCAGGTGTACGAGTTCGACCGGAAGGCGGGGACGGGGGGCATCAACGTCGGTGCCACCTGGCGGCGTGTCTGGAAGGACACGGGTGAGAAGACCGAGTCCCCGGATGCGTCCGATGGCCACAACTCGCCCATCCTGCTGGAGGTGCTGCAGGACCTGCAGGGGCAGGGGTTGGCGAAGAATGCCCTGGCGCAAAACCTGGTGAAGAACGGCTCGCAGGATCCCAACGAACTGGCAGGCTTTGACGCCATCATGCCGCTGATCCGGACGGTGCCGTCATCGCTCGACACCACCCCAGGCAAGGAGGGACTCAAGCAGGCCGTGACGGGTTCGCTCTTCGTGCCGCAGTTCCGCACGACATACGAGAACAACGTCGTCTATAACCTGCTGCTCGAACAAATCCTGCCCCGGTTGCAGAAGATGACGGTGCAGGCCATGGGCCAGCCCAGGAAGCTTATCGGGGAGTTGACCCTCTTGAGTACACAGATCCCGCAGTTTAAGGTGACCCACACGGTGCAGTCACTCCAGATGCTCGACGTGATCCTCAAGCAGCCAGAGGCAAAGCTGTACCAGGCGCTCGAAGCGTACCGAACCGGGATAAAGGCCAGTGCCAACCAGTCCATCAGTGTCTATAACGCGCCGACGCTGCGCGAGATGGAGTACCAATACGAGCGGTTCCTGGCCTATAAGCAGCGGTTTCTCAAGCTGGATATTCCGCAGAAGGTGTTTGACGAAAACCGCAACCGTCTTATGCAACTGCGCCACCTGCTTGATCTCTGGTATTCCGCTCATCCTGCAGCGGATGGCCTTTACTCCTCTGCCCTCGGGCTGCTGCCACAACACCGGTGATGTCGATCCGTGCTTCTTCAAAAAGAGGGTGTCATGCGTCTTTTTCTCGCTTTCCTAACAGTTTTAAGCCTTTCCTCTTGCAGGCCGGGAGAACCTGTGACTGAACAGTTGCCTGATGCCACATTCCAGCAGGTACAGCACGCTGTCGCGGCTGTGCCCGATCTTCTCTGGACGCCTTGCCAGGGAGGCTACAGCGACTACCGCTACTCGGCCTGCTATCTCGATGGCAGCGAGAACTTGACAGAAAGTTTTAAGCACGTCGTCGAACAATTAACAGACGTGGGCTTCACGGTAATTTCCACTGGAAATGCCGATACGGCATTGAGCGCCACAATGACCCGGAAGGAGCCGTCAGCGGAGCTGACCGTCACGTACGTCCACAACGAGTTGTCGCTCTTCATGCAACATCCTGAGACTGGCATGTTCGGTGCGCCTCCCCGCGAAGGCGAGGACCGGCTCAGAGGCACGACGGAGTACACCCGGTTGGATGCCGATGGAGTCGCCAAGCATTTTCTCTACCGCCTGCTGCTGAGTCAGAACCCTGCCCTGCGCGCTGTGCCAGGGAAGATCCTGCCCTGCAAGAAGCCAGAACCAGGCGTGTTGTGTGCCCGAACGGGCTGGACCGAGGCGGAGTTCGGCGATGCGTTGGCAGCCTTCTATTTTGGTGGAGACGTGAACACCTTCCGTTCACTCAACGCCAAACCGACCTTCACCTATCAGCCCACATTGAGTGATGCGTTCGAGGGGCTGGACGTCAAGCTTCCGGTGGTTCGAAAGGTGGCACCGAACGCCTATGTGGTGCGTGACGAGGGTGGGTATCACGGGCGCGAAATTAGCCTGGGCATGGAGGCGGGCGGTCTGGTGACTGTTGCTGTGAAGTGATCCTGCCTGACCGGAGTGGAGGCCGCTCCCCCGCGTTTCCCGTCATGTTCCCCAGTTCTGGCAAGTTAACTCCGGTAGGCTAAGGTGCTGGACCCGTTCACCAGCAGGTGCGCCAACCCCCGGACCACCTTGAAGTCGGGCCGCCCGGCCTCCAGCGCTCGGAGATCCTCATCGAGGTCGGCCCGCCGCTTCCCCACGTTGTCCTCGGAGGTGCGGATCAGCGTCTCCGCGAGCTTGAGGTTATTCGTCGTGGGTTTGAGGCGCTTCGGCTCGACCACGTCCGCCTTCACCCGGAACATCAGCAGTTCAGTGGGGAGCATTCAGGTCCTCCCACACAGAGGTTTCCACCCGCTGTCCCGGCTGCCACTGACCCCGGCGCTGCTGACTGACCCGCTCCTCGCTGGTGCCCTCGGTGATGATCTCGTACAGCACCGCTTTCTTGTCCTGCGCCTTCCTGAGAATCCGCCCCAGCCGCTGAATGTACTCGCGTTCGGTGGCGGTGCCGGAGAGAACGACCGCGACGGATGCCTCAGGCACATCCACACCCTCGTTCAGCACCCGGCTGGTCGCCAGCACGCGGTAGGTGCCGTCCCTGAACCGCTCCAGCAGCTTGTGGCGCTCCTTCACCGGTGTCTGATGGGTAATCACCGGTACCAGGAACGCCTGACCGACGCGGTACGCGGTGGCGTTGTCGTCGCTGAAGACCAGCGTACGCTCGGCGGGGTGGTTGGCAAAAATCTCCTCCAGTACACTTAATTTGCCTTCCGTCCCATAGGCGAGGCCGCGCGCCTCCCGGTGGGCCAGCATCGCCGCGCGGCCCTGCGGGGTGCCGCTGGACAGGATGAATTGCCGCCAGCCGTCGAGACTCCCCAACTTGATCCCGGAGCGCCGCAGGAAATCGTTCCTGAGCCGGATGCACTCGTCGTAGCGCTGCTGCTCGTGCTGGCTGAGGCGCACGCGGATGATGACCTCGCGGTACGCCGCCAGGCTCTGCCCCGCTAAATCTTCGGGCTGTGCCGTGTACACGACCGGCCCCAGCAGCTCGTCCAGGTCCGCTTCCCGCCCGTCACTGCGCCCCAGGGTGGCCGAGAGGCCCAGGCGGTAAGGAGCCAGGCTCATCTCCGCGATGGCCCGCTTGAAGGGGGCGGGCAGGTGATGGCACTCGTCACAGATCAGCAGCCCGTACCGCCCGGCCAGGTCCTCGGCATAGATGGCGGCTGAGTCATAGGTGCTGACCAGGACCGGCGTGTCGTCCTTGCTCCCGCCCCCCAACACACCCACGTTGGCGTCGGGGAAGGCCGCGAGCAGACCGGCATACCACTGGTGCAGCAGGTCCAGCGTCGGCACGCAGATGAGGGTACTCCTGGGCGTGTCCCGCATAGCGAGCTGCGCGACCAGCGTTTTCCCACCTCCGGTTGGCAACACCACCACTCCCCGGCGACTGGCCCGCTTCCAGGCGGCCAGACCCTCCTTCTGGTGGCGGTACGGCTCGATGTCGCGTGAGAAGCTGAGATCGAGCTTCGAGAAGGCCGCCGCCTCGTCGCGCAGGCCCAGATTCGCGGCCCGTGCCGTCTCCATGATCTCGCGGTAGCGCATGCCGGGGGCGCGGTACGACTGGCTGCGTGCATCCCACACGAAGAGGGCCTCCAGCGCTGGAGGCACCTCGCGCATCACCAGCGTGCCCCGGTCCAGGCGCAGGGGGAAAACCATGCCGAGATGCTAATGTCAATCCAGCGCGAGAACTGTCTTCATCGGCGGCATGGCGGGCCAGGCCCGCGCATGCAGGGCGTCCTCCGGTCGGAGTCCTAAAACTCCACGACGACGGGAGTCGCCCCGAGACTGGGCGTGTAGGTAAATGCCTCTGCCTGAAGGTCGAAACGCCTCCAGCCGAAGAAAACAACGGGGAGGTCGGCAGTCACCAGACCCACCCAGACCGGCAGCCTGCCGCAAGAGGCGGAGTTGGTCGTCATGGTCGGGCATGGACCGGTCTGGCGTCATCAACCAGTGCCCTATCCAGTCGATGGACCAGTCGAAGGACCGCAAGGCATCCATCCAGCCCAGCAGGTAGTCGGCGTGCAGCGCAAAAGGTACGTCGTCCCCGGTGATCAGTCCGCAGGGGGAGGCCACCGTCATATGGCTGACGACCATCTGCTCGCCCACCCAGCGTCCAAACAAGGGGCCGCTGCGGTATCTGCCAGGCACCTCGACCTGATGACGCACGGAGGTGCGCGGGCCATCGAGCAAATGGACGGTGTGAGGTGGACGGTCGGGGCGTTGGAAAGGAGGACCGTCGTCCGTCAGACCCAGAAAATGTTGGTATACACGGTTGTAGTGCTGTGTCATCGAAGGTCCTTGCTTTGCGGAAAGCCTGAAATGGGCAACCGACTACCGCGATGGAAAGGACATCTTCCTGTAAAAGATCATTTCACTGCTACCGACATTGAAACACATCCCCTCCCATAGAAGAGGCTTGCCCACCTTGATGTAAAATTCCAGGGTCTTAACCTTGGGATCGACACCGACATCTCGGAACGTACCGTTATAGATCACCGGCAACAGTTTGCCGCCATCCGCCCGGACAGCCATCAGCGCGTCCTTGGGTAAGTATGTCCCTTTGGGATAGGCAGTGATGGACACCTTTTTATTGGCGATGTTGGGCAGACCAATTCTCAGAACGGCGGCATACGGATGTTTTGTCTTTCCAGCGACGGTAGTGACGCCCAGGATGTCAAACTCCCAACTGCTTATCTGCCTCATGACAGTCAGAAGGGTGTCGGTACTTTTCGCCTTGATCCTGAATTCCTTGGGATCGGCATGAACAACGATTCCGCAATTATTGAAATCGAAGGGCTTCTTGATGTCGAAGAAATCGACCCTGAACTTCTGCACCGGATTGGGGAAATCCTCCACACTGCTGTAGGACATGGCCCAGTAAGGCTCGACAACGAGCGTCGAGCAGTCAATTTTCGCCGTAGCGGCAGCGGCAGAAGTACAAAACAGCAGCGACAGCAGGCAGACCAGTGGCTTCATCAGCACTCCAGGGGCAGCAGCAGGCTCAGTTGAGCAGTGAAACGCCGGAACAGGTCAATGACCGGCTTGGAGGCGCTGCGAACGCTGACCTGCACGCTCTCCGGACGCAGGTCGAGGTCGAAGGTCACCACCAGATCGAGGTCACCAAGGCTGGGGGAACGGGGCAGACGCAGAAACAAGGTGTCGGACGTGTAACCGTCGAACATCCAGTAAGCTCGACTTTGTCCATTGACAGGCCGCCCGAGAACCGGGCGGCCTGTCAGAGTCAACAGTATGTCGTTGCCTTCGTGGTTCACGTTGATCATCGGTGCTTTCACACCCGTGTTTTCGAGGCGTGTCTGGCCCCAGGTTCAACTGCTGCTGATCGGGGCGATTCTGGCACCGGGCCAGCGAACGGTGACGGCAACCTTGCG
>NZ_BAABRP010000033.1:10000-14103 GCF_039545055.1 Deinococcus carri | reverse complement strand
GGGCGGTCCAGATGATGGCCTGGATGCTGGTGCCGCTGAGGGTGAGCCCGGTCAGGGCGGTGATGACCAGCCCGAGGGCCAGGATGGTCAGGGTGGTCACCAGGCCCATCACCAACCCGGCGAGAACCCCACGCCAGCTCAGGCGGCGCGACAGCATATCCGTGTTCAGTGTCATAGTGTCTCCTCTTCTCTCTTCTCAGGAACGCGGGGGACCCGCTGGCGACATGGGACGCCGCGAGGTGCGGAGTGCCAGACCGAGGCCCAGCAGAAAGCCCGCCACCAGGGCCAGACCAGCGGCCAACAGCAGAGCCTGGCTCCAGAGGCCGGGGCTGGTGGTCCCGACAGCGGCAGCGGTCAGTTGATTGATCTCGATGATGCTCTTTGCCAGGAGGACCCCCGCTGCGCCCGTCAGGACGATGCCAAAAAACAGCAGAACGCGGTTCAGGTTTCCCATCGCTTCACTCCGGGTGGCATTGTGGGTGTCCAGGCTCCCCTGGAGGTGACAGACGCAGGGGGCAGGTCGCTTCTGTGGTTGGAACAGCGGGCACGTTCCCCGCACGGAAGCCCCACCCCCTGTGACCTGGCGCTTTAGGAACGGCCCAGTTCATCGCGGGCGTTGTCCACGGCCCGGTTGACGTCCCGCTTCAGGTCCTGTGCCCGGTCCTGGGCCTGATTCTTCAGGTCATGCAGCCGGTCCTGGGCCTGATCGACGGTCTTCTCCCCCGCGCGGCGCAGTTCGCCGCCAGCGGTACGCATGGCGTCCCCAGGGTTCTCACCCTGCGCCACCTTGGACACGGCATCCTTGGCGGCGTCGCCTGCCCGCGCCAGATTGCCCTCGACACCGGGGTTGACCCGTCGCAGCAGACCTTGCACCTGGTCGCGGAACGAGGGGTTGCTGCGATACAGGGCGTAGACGCCCCCGGCCAGCAGCACCAGACCCCAGGGAAACCCCCCACCGGAAGCGGAACGCTGGCTCAGCCGTTCCACCTGGGCCTCCAGCCGGTGCAGTTCCTTTTGCTGCCGGGCCACGGTCGCAGCCAGCTCGGCCTGGCGCTTCACCTCGGCTTTGCCCGCAAAGGCGGCCACTTCGTGTTGCAGGTGTTCGCGGGCGTCGTGGGCAGCATGCTTGAGGTCATGCGCGGTCTGTTCAAGGTTCTTCATCAATCATCTCCTACGGCACAACCGACCTCTGCCGGTCATCAGCAGTGTGATGATCAGGCCCCGGCCGCTTCTTACAATCAGGTAAAGGCCGTTTATGAATGAGCCTCGCCAGTCAGGGAGCAGTGCCCAAGCGAGTTGGTGCTCATAGCCTCCAAACGGCCAGGCTGAGGCTTGAGGGGCGGCGGCAGCCCGTCAGGGGGCTGAACTGAAGCTCCTCGCGGGTCGGGGCCTAGCATGCCGTCGGCGCTTCGAGGCTCCCTATGGGCAGGGGGGCATCAGCCGGGCACTGACCGCTCCGGGCGCAGGCCGATAGTCACGCCCGGAGTGATCTCGCAGGGGAAGATCAGGGGGCCAGGTGGTTCCCGTGACACCAGCAGGCGCAGCGCCAGGACCGCACCGCGGCCCATAGCCTGTCTTGGAATACGCAGGCCCGACCAGGACGGATCTCCCACCTCCCCCGTGATGGCGTCGCCCAGGACCGCCGCAGAGCAGTCTTCAGGAACCCGGTATCCGCCCTGCTGGGCCACCTCCAGCAGGCGGCGCATAAGTCCGTCGTTCTCCAGCAGGAACCCGGTGATGCCGCTTTCCAGGGCCGTTTCCAGCCAGTGCTGGTCGAGAGCACCGGCGTCCAGGCGCTCCACCGGGGCGGGACGGACCGTGCTGACAAAGCCGCGCTCCCGGTCCAGGGCGGATTCGTCCTGTTCAGGGCGGCCCACGTACAGCAGCTTCCTGTGCCCGCAAGCCAGAAAGCGCCGGGTGAGTTCGGCGGTGGCCGCAGTGTAATCCGCCTGCACGCAGGTCAGTTCGGCTTCCGGCACGCTTCGCCGTCCAATAAACACCACCGGGTGTCCGCCCTTGACCAGGGCTGCCAGGTCATGGCGATCCTGCTCACCGGGGTGCCCCAGCAGGATCGTGCCGTCTGTCAGGGACAGGCGGGCCTGCATGCCGTGGGTGAGGCCGCGTCTGCCCTTCCCCCCGGTGTACAGCAGCAGGTCGAGGCCACTGTGTGCGGCTTCCTCCTCGATGCCTTCCAGAAAAGGCGCGTAGAAGTCACGGGTGCTGCTGGGAAAGACGGCCTCATACGTGAATACGCCGATCAGGGAACTGCGGCCACCCACCAGGCGACGGGCGGCCGCGTTCGGGACGTACCCCAGCTCGCTGATCGCCTGGAGAACCCGGGCACGGGTCTCCGGACTGATGCGCGCCTGGTCCGTTTGCCCGTTCAGGACCTGGGAGACGATGGTCTGCGAGACACCGGCGTGTTGCGCCACCTGTTTCTGTGTGGGGCGGGGCGTCACCACGCCACCTAGAAAGCGGGGGAGGGCGTCAGGCGATACGCCTCCGGCCAGGCGAGGGGAATACCGAGGCGGGTCAGGAGCCGCTGGAAGTCCGGCAGGTGCCGTTCCCGGATGGCCACGGGAGGCTCACCCTGTTGCAGGCTGAAGGCCGCCAGTGCGCCCGCCGCCTCCCCGGTGTTCCACTCGACCGGATGCAGCCGGTAGCAGCCGTTGGTGATATGGGTCACGCCCAGCGTTTTCCCGGCGGCGATCAGGTTGGTGAGCCGCACCGGAATCAGTGCCCCCAGGGGAATCTGGAAGGGCCAACTCGCGACGTCCACGTACCCCCGCCCGCCCGTTCCCGGATGCAGGTCGATGCGGTACTGGCCGATGCCCACGCTGTCCGGGAAGACCTCCGCGCCCTGCTGGCTTCCGCGCGCTTCCACGCCGAGCATGTTCTCCGTCACGGTGAACTGCGCCCTGATCCGCCGCGCCTCCCGGATGTAGGGCCGCAGGGCGAGGCCATGCGTGAGTTCCGTCCCGGTCAGGTCACCGCGCAGCCGCAGGCCGGGATAGCCTTCACCCTTCCCGTCATGCCGGGGGGCCTCGGTCTGCATCCAGTACAGCAGCGAGAGGCTGAGTTCGCGTGCCGCTTCCAGGTGCCGCTGCTTTTCCTCTTCGGGGACGCCGACCAGTGGCCCCAGCCAGTAGTCGTTCTGCGGCCAGTTCACCAGGGTCACGTCCCCGATGGGCGGGCTGTAGTGCCGTCCCGCCACAATCCGGCGGTAGTGCCAGAAGTCCCCCCGGTGGGCTTCCTGGCTGGGGTCGCTGAAGAGGTCGCGGTAGACCGGCGCGCCCGTAATGGGATGTGGGTAGGTCCAGGAGAGTTGTGGGGCGGGCCAGAAGGGGGCCTGGTAAGTGCGCCAGAAGTCGTAACTCGGGGGACGGGGGATGGTGTGGTCCTCGCCTTCCCGGTGGTCCATCGCAAAGCACCAGGTGATGGCCTGCTGGCCCAGTGGGTCCGCTTCGGGCAGGGCGTGCGGCTCGCCCGTCTCGTCCTGGCCTTCGGCACCGATCACGCTTTCCGCGCCGCTGAGTTCGGTGAGTTCACCGAGTTCCGTCGCGTCGAGGAAGTAGGCGGCGTGAACCGTGTGTTCCTCCCCCGACTCGTGCTGGAAGGTCACCGCCTGGACATGGTCGCCCGTCACCTCCACCCGGACTGGCCGGGTCTTCAGCCACACCCGCAGTTGCCGCGACGTGAGGTAGGGAGCGAGCAGGTCTTCCAGAACACGCAGGGCCACCCGGGGTTCGTGACAGAGTCGCCCCACGTTCCCCGCCCCCGGATTCAGGCAGGGGTCGGCCGCCGCTTCTGCGGTGACGTGCGGGTGAGTCCGGTAATACTGCCGGACCCCTTCTCGGAACTCACAGTAGGAAGCGGTGGCACCGTATTCCTCGACCCAGATGGCCTCGTCCGGCGGGACGGCCTGGCTGGTGAGCTGACCCCCGATCCAGGGCGATTCCTCGGCGAGGATCACCTGCCGCCCCAGCCGCAGGGCAGACAGGGCCGCCGCGACGCCGCCGACACCTCCGCCAACGACCAGAACTTCCGTGCGGTGTTCCCTCATCCCTTGGTCCCGCTGGCCGCGAGGCTCTCGATGAAGGTGC
>NZ_BAABRP010000033.1:0-7500 GCF_039545055.1 Deinococcus carri | reverse complement strand
GAAAAGGTCCTTGTTGTAGAAGAGCACCAGTGGCGAGTTCGAGAAGGGAACGCCGTACAGACTGCCGCCCCGCTTCCACAGAGCGAGCGAGGAGGTTGGAAAGTCGCTCAGGTTGAAAGAGGCGTCCTTGCCCAGCGCGCTGAGGTTGGCGAGGTTATTCGAGGCGACGAGGGTCGGCACGTCCCGCTCGGCCACCCAGCCAATGTCCGGGGCGTCACCCGAGGCAATCTGCACGGCAAGCTTGCGGCTGTAGTCCGCGAAAGGCGTGACCTCAACCCTGACGTCCGTGCCCGTCTTGGCGGTGTACTCCCTGGCAAGTTGCTGCAAGAGGGCCAGGCCCTCCCCACCGGCCCAGGTGCTGAAGCGCAGGTCAGCGGCAGCGCTGGTGCCGCTGAGAATGAGAAACGAGGTCAGGGCCACGGACAGGGTACGGTGACGCATGCGAAACCTCCGTTGCTAATACGTATTGGCTTGCTGGCACAGTACGAGGCCGCCGAGCGACTGTCAAGCCTGCCCAGCAGAGGGGAGAGGACCTGCCCGTGCAGCGTGCCCTCAATGCCTGGGAGAAAGCGGATTGCAGGCGTCAGAGCCTGGTTCCTGGCCCTGAGTTATGGCGAGCAGCACGCAAAGCAAAGCCGGCAAGGCATTCCACTTCTCTGAAGACACCAGCCTCCTGTCGAGAGCATGTTTCCGTCTCGAAACTTTCCAGAGCAAGGGCGGCTGCGTGGGCTACAGGGGGACGCCCATTTCCTGAGCAGCCATACGGCGTCGGTTGGGAGGCTGCCCGTCCACCGTATCTCGCCCGTTCCTTGGTGTCGTCGCCAGACTATCCGCGGATGGCCCAGTGTTCATTGGTGGAGAAGCACAGGTCGTCCCCGGTTCACCTCTGGTGGGTCACCCCTCGAGCAGAGCGCCCTGGCCCTGACGCCTGCGGTCTCCGGCGGCCTTAATCAGCGCTTTGAGGAACGCTTCGGTGCGGCCCCCGAACACGGCGGCCATCATCTCACGTTCCACGATGACGGCGTCCAGCACGCCCTCGGTGATGGCCTGATGCACGGCGTTCAGGCTGGTCTTGCCAACCTTCACCGCATGGACGCCGCACAGCAGCCGCAACCGCGCGAGGATCGCGTCGGCCTGCGCGGGCCTGGGCAGGGAGCGCAGCTCCTCCTCGCGGACCCGCCGGACGACCTCCACGTCCTCTTCCGCGGTGGGCCGGGCAGCAGACGGTGAGGGTGGGGGCATAGACACGGCCGTGGGAGAGACAAAGCCCTCCGGGTCCGGGTAGCGGGAGCCGTCGTCCTTGAGGACAGTCACGACGAACCCGGCCTTGTTCTGGATGCGGTCGCGGTCGCGGTGCAGCAGGAACTCCGCCTTGGCGAGGCGGTGCAGCAGGTCCTCGCGCGGAACGCTCTGCACGATGCCCTGCGCCACGTACTGGCCCACGCCGTGTTTCATGATGCGCGACGCGAGGTCGAGGCCGAAGCTGGAGCCGTCACCGAAACGGTAGATGATCTCCTGGCCGCTGCCGGTGCCCTGATAGTCGACCCCCGAGAGGTACCCGCAGGCCTTGAGGTCGTCGTGGGCTTTTTCCAGGGTGCGCTTGATGCGGCTGGGCACCAGGTCTTTGAGTTTGCACTCCTGGCCCCACGCGACGAGGGACATACGCAGCTCCATGGTGATGACCTGGGGGTCGGTGGGGTCATAGCGCTTGGCGTCGAGCAGGCGGTACACACTGCGGGCCAGGGGACGGTCGAGCTGTTCGAGCAGCACCGGGTCGAGCGGCTTGATGAACTTCGAGCGGACGCTCTGCACCAGCGACTTGGGCAGGCGAATATGAATCACGCTGCCCTTGCCGAGGGTCTGCTCGTCACTGTCATACGCCAGACCCTCGACGAGCGAGAAGGTCTGCGTCGTCCACCGGCGCTGCCCATGCGCGCGCCAGGCATTCTGGGCCACGTACTTCGCGCTGTTGAGGCGGTGCAGGCTGGCGTGCAGCAGGAGGTAGTAGCGGCCGCTGGTGTCGAGACCGGCGCGTTGCAGGATCTGGTGGGCAGTGGTCAGGACCTCCCCGCTTTCGGGGGCGCTCTGCTCGACATAGATGGCGAGGATGCCGTTGAGCATGTCGCCGTCCAGCCCATGCGGCACCCCGCCGAACTCGCTGGGAGCGACGCAGGACAGCAGGGCCGGCTGGCCGTCGACCTCGAACGCGACCTCCCAGCGGGTGTAGTTGTCGGGAATGCGTTCCTGCACGCAGATCAATCCCAGGCGGCCCAGGTTGAGTTCGTCGATGCGCTCTGGGCGTTCCGTCAGTGGCGGGGGCCGTACCCCTGAGGTGGGACGGGCGGAACGTCCGGGCGGCTTCGCGGTCACGGTGCAGGCACTATAAGCCCACCGCGTCTGATGGTGAAGTCCCTTTACTGATAAAGAAGTTGATGTTTAAAAAGATAATGATCATCATCAGACGCGCCCCGGTTTCTGCGTTGTTATGGGCTTTCTGGCCCCTAAACTGACCGAGATGTCCGAACAATACCGCCCCGAACTGACCGAGATGTCCGAACCCTCCTGGGGTGAACTGACCGAGATGTCCGAAGAGGAACCCCGAGACTGACCGAGATGTCCGACCTTTTGCTAGCCGAGATGTCCGACCTTTTGCCCCCAGGTTGACCGAGATGTCCGAACGCATCAGGGGCAAAATGGAGGCAAACTGACCAAGATGTCCGAACTTTTTCCTCCTCCAGTGCCCTTTGTTATTCGGACATCTCGGTCAGTGGCCCAAGAGGCCTCTCATCTGCTTGCATCCGTCCAGGAGCGCGTTTTTCTCTAATGTCCTTCGAACTGGCCGAGATGTCCGAATAGGGGTAGCCAAGATGTCCGAACTCCAGAGGGTGGGACATCTCCCAGGATTCCTCCGAGGGGGAAGGCCAGGAAAAGCACGGACATCTCGGCCAGTTGTCTATGTGGCAGGGACCGATAACCTCGGACATCTCGGCCAGTCCCGGTTTCACTGCGCATTCCTGACTCAGGAACGCTGCTCCATTCGGACATCTCGGTCAGGTGGGGGTAGTGCACCGGGAGGATTTGGGGCTGGCTTGGCGCTGCGGCAGGGGAGAGGGGCAGGGGAATGCAGACCAGGAAGCCTAGGCCCGGTTGCCTCTTCTCGCATGCCCACTCGGGGCATGGCTGCATGCCTCCAGATCTATCCCTTTCAATTGACGGTCCGTCATCTGTACTTTACGCTCCGGAGGTGACCATCCCACCCGTCACCCTCCAGTCGCATGTTCGGGCCTTGCGTGAACGGGCGCATCTGCGGCCCAGCGAACTGGCGCGGCGGGTCGGGATTTCGCGGCAGGCGCTGCACAAGATCGAAACCGAGGCCTACCTCCCCAGCACCCTGATCGCCTTTCAGCTTGCCCAGGCGCTGGATTGCCGCGTGGATGAGCTGTTCACCCTCGTTCCTCCCGAGGTCAACGCGACCCTGTGCGTGCCCGTTACGGGCGACACCCGAGTTCAGTTGGCCCAGGTGGGGGATCGCCTGCTGGCCTTTCCGCTGACCGGCACTCCGGGCTTCCGGCAGACCGCCGATGGCGTGGTCCGCCTCTCTGCCGGTGCACAGGCCGGACCAGGTGAAGTGCGTGCCGAGCTGCTGGGTTCCCCCGAGCGGCTGCCCCGCACTGCCGTGCTGGTGGGGTGCGACCCGTCGCTGGAGTTGCTCGCCTCTCATGCGGCGAGGCACGCGCCGGAGGTGCGGGTGCTGTGGCACGCTGCCTCCAGCCTGGCAGCCCTGGAGGCCCTGTCCCGGGGCGAGGTCCACGCCGCCGGCATCCACCTCTGGGACGCCGAGACCGACCAGTCCAACCTGCCCTTCGTCGAACGCCTGTTTCCGGGGCAGGTCATGCACCTGCTCACCCTGTGGTCCTGGGAGCAGGGGCTGATCGTGCCGCCCGGCAACCCCCGGGGCGTGCAGGGACCGGCCGACCTCCTCCAGCCGGGCCTGCGCCTGGTCAACCGGGAGGAGGGCGCGGGGAGCCGCCTGCTGCTCGATGCCTGGCTGGGCAGGGAGGGCGTGACTCCGGGCGAGCGCCGCGCCCTCCCCGGCTATCAGGACGAGGTGCACAGCCACCTGGAGGCGGCGGGCCGGGTGGCTGCGGGGCGTGCGGACCTGGCACCCGGCCCGCGGTCCGCCGCCCAGGCGCTGGGCCTGGACTTCGTGCCGGTGCAGGTCGAACGGTTCGACTTGGTGGTGCCGGACGAGCACCTGTTCCATCCCGGAATCACCGCGCTGCTGGGGGCCGCCCAGACCCCGGCCTTCCGCGCCGACCTGGCCCTGCTGGGCGGCTACGACCCTACCCATGCCGGAGAACGCTGGCACACCACCTAGGAGATTTCATGCGTCAAGCAGCTTTCACCCTCGCCCTGCTCGCCCTGGGCCAGGCATCCGCCGCCAACCTCACCGTCTTTGCCGCCGCCTCCCTGACCGACGCCTTCACCGAACTGGGCAAGGCGTTCGACGCCAAGACGGGGAACAAGACGACCTTCCAGTTCGCCGGGTCGCAGGCCCTGCGCACCCAGCTGGAGAACGGCGCGAAGGCCGACGTGTACGCCAGCGCCAACACCGCGCAGTACACGCCGCTGGTGGACAGGAACCTGGCCGCGCCCGGACAGGCCTTTGTGAGCAACAAGCTCGCCGTCATCGCCCCCAGGAACAACCCCAGGGTGACCCGGCTGCCCGATCTCACGGCAGCGGGAGTCAAACTCGTCATCGCGGACAGGAACGTGCCGGTCGGGGACTACACCCGGCGGATGCTGACGGCCATCGACAAATCGGGCACCTACGGCAAGGACTTCTCGGCCCGCACCCTGAAAAACGTCGTGAGTGAGGAACCCAACGTCCGGCAGGTGGCCCTCAAGGTGCAGCTCGGTGAGGCCGACGCGGCCGTGGTGTACGTGACGGACGTGACCCCGGCCCTGAGGCCCGCGGTGCGGGTCATCGCGCTGCCCACCCGCTTCAACCAGAGCGCCACGTATCCCATCGGCGTGCTGAAGGGGAGTGCCCACCCGGAGGCCGCGCAGGCGTTCGTGAGTTACGTCCTGTCGCCCGAGGGCCAGCGGATTCTGAAGAAGTGGGGCTTTCAGGCTCCCCGTTGAAGTCAGGCGGCTTCCCCGCCGCCCCGATCCTCCTGTGCACGAAAGAAGGTGTCCTATGCGAATCAGCGCCCGCAACACCCTGAAAGGTCAGGTCACGTCCCTCAAGCTCGGGGACGTGGAGGCCGAAGTGACCCTGAGCCTCGGGGGCGGGGCCGAGATCACCGCCACCATCACCCGCGCCTCCGCGGAGCGGTTGGGGCTGGCGGAGGGCCAGGTGGCCCACGCCGTCATCAAGGCCAGCGACGTAATGATCGCGGTGGACGACTAGGGCGGCGCGCAGTGGAGTGGACACCTGAGACATGCGGCAACGAAACGGAGCGCCGCCCTAGTCCCACCGACCCGAAAGGACATGCCATGCCCCCTCTGATCCGCGCCACGGGCCTTGCCCTGCTGTGGACCCTGAGCACCGCCCAGGGCCAGACTCAGCCCACGCCCAGCATTCCAGCCGCGGTCACGGCTCCCGCCGTCAGCACGGCGACGACGCCTGTCGTCCTGAGCGGCGTGGTGCAGCATCCCCGCGCGTACCTGCTCGCGGAGCTGCGTGCCCTCCCCAGCCGGACCCTCACCGTCTCCTTCACCTCGGGCGGTCAGGGGGTCACCCACACCTACCGGGGCGTGCTCCTGTACGACCTCCTGAAGGCGGCCAAACCGAACCTGAACGCGGGCACGAAAAACGATGCCCTGCGCTGGGCGGTGCTGGCGCGGGGGGCCGACGGGTATGCGGCCCTGTTCTCCTGGGGGGAACTGGACCCGGACTTTGGGAACCGCCCGGTGCTGCTGGCCTACAAGCAGGACGGCCAGCCGCTCCCCATGCGCGACGGGGCAGTGCGACTGGTGGTGCCGGGCGACGGCAAGGGCGCGCGGTCCGTCAGCAGCCTGGTCGAGCTTCAGATCTTCCGCAGCGGCCCTTGAGCTGGGGTCTGACCGGGAGGCGAGAGGCCTCCCCCGACCCGGCCCGGTCCGCGGCGCGGCGTCGTCGCCGCCTGCCGGTGGCGTTGCTGCTGCTGGGCGGCCTGATGACGCTGTTCCTGCTCCTGCCGACGCTGGTGGTCCTGGAGCGCGGCCTGGGCACCGCGTTTTTCCCGACCCTGCTCAGCCCGGTGGTGCTGGACGCCCTGCGGGTCAGCCTGTGGACGACCGCCACCACGCTGGGGCTGACGGTGCTGCTCGTGACCCCGGTCGCCTACCTGCTGGCCCGCTTCGAGTTTCCCGGCAAGGCGGTGCTGGACACCCTGCTCGACCTGCCCATCGTCCTGCCCCCGGTGGTGGCCGGGGTGGGGTTGCTGCTGACCTTCGGCCGCAGTGGCCTGCTGGGGCCACCCCTCGAACTGGCGGGGGTCAGCCTGGCCTTTTCCCCGGCGGCGGTGGTGCTGGCGCAACTTTTCACCTCGGCTCCCTTCTACCTGCGGACGGCCAAGGCGGGCTTCATGGCCGTGGACCGGGAGGTGGAGCAGGCGGCGCTCACGGACGGGGCGGGGAGTCTGGGGGTCTTCCGGTTCATCACCTGGCCGCTGGCCTTTCCCTTCCTGCTGGAGGGGCTGGTGCTGACCTGGGCACGGGCGCTGGGAGAGTTCGGCGCGACCATCCTGTTCGCGGGGTCGTTGCAGGGGTATACCCGCACCGTCACCCTCGCCATCTACGCGGCCCTGGAATCGGACCTCGCCCCGGCCCTGGTGCTCTCGGCGGTGATGGTTCTTCTGGCCTTCGCGGTGCTGCTGCTGGTGCGGGGGCTGGCGGCGCGGCGCGGGGGCTGATGCACTGTTCCGCAGCCACTTTTAAACTTTGAGTCGAACGGTGCCGCAGGAGTGCCTGTTCAAGCCAGGTGGGGTCCAGGACCTCAGCAAAGGTCGCCAGATGACCTTCGCTGAGGTTTGCCCACGTTGTGTTCAACGCGGCCTTGAGGGTTATACACAGGTCTGCTCCTGTCCGCTCTCCCTCGCCGCTTAGGGCGGCGCTCCGTTGCGTTGCCGCATGTTCTCCCACTCGCGCCGCTCTTTTTGCGCCCCTCGCTTTGCTCGGAAAGGTTGCCAAAAGGGGGCAAACTGGCCGCAAGCGGTGACTTAATGATAGGGCTATGAGAGAATTGTGGAATCGAGTGCCAGAAGGCGATCTAACGTGCGGGCATTGACATCACTGTGCTTTCACGGAGGTCCCCTGAATGTCCTGGCGCACCTTTCTTCTCGTTCTTCTTTCCTCCACGGCTCTCGCGCAAACACCTGCCGTTCGTGCTGAAGACCCGTTGCGCAGTAGCTGAATGGGCAGCGGGGCGACGGCGCACGTCGCCCCGCTGCCCGGCCTCTGCCTTCAGAGGGTGGGCAGGTGGAGTCGGCGTTGCCAGCGGAGGTTGACGAGTCC
>NZ_BAABRP010000032.1 GCF_039545055.1 Deinococcus carri | reverse complement strand
CCACTCAGTCCGAAGACTGCGTTCGACTTGCATGTCTTAAGCACGCCGCCAGCGTTCACCCTGAGCCAGGATCAAACTCTCCATAAAATGGCTCAAGCGTCGGTCCGCTCGCGGACCGTTCGTTGATATGTGTTCACCCCAGGCCGAAGCCTGGTGTCTCTGAGCCTCGCGGCTCTTCACGAGTCTGGAGAAATCCCTAAAGACTTCCGCTCGTCCCACCCTGTCAGGTGGCCCTGCTCTCGCATCTCTTCACCTGTCATGCTGCCCGCCTCGCTTGAGGCTCAGAAAAGATACACCCCCTCCCCCATCCTGTCAACTCCCCCCATCCCTCCTCTGCACAAACAATGAAAAACCTGCGTGGGAAGGCCTGCGGGGAACTGAGGAGGCCCAAGTGGGGAGCAGGTCAAGTACCTGTTCAGGTCGCTAGCAGTCTCCGGAAGACCTCGGGCTGCATCAGTTCGAGCAGGCGTGGAGGAACCGCATGGAGGAGGGCGGACCGGCGAGCCTGCCCTCACGGTCGTACAGGTCCACCCACGCGCCCTTTTCCCCCACCAGTGGCGGGTCAACACGTTGAGTTCGCCCCGCAGCAAAGACTCGCGGACTTCCAGGCACGTCACCCATTCCCCACTGTGCAGGCTCATGCCGCGCGGTCGCCCCGGAATGGAACAGCCGCCCCCGCATCTGTGCCCCGGCGCTCCCTATACTCCGGGGCGGCATATGCCCGCGCCCCGCTCAACGGGGGTAGCGCGGAAGGGAGACACGCCGTGCAGGAACTGCTGGAAAAACTGGCGTCGCTCCGGGAGTACCTTTGACATTCCCGGCAAGACGCGCAGACTGAACGAACTCGACCGCGAACTCAGCGACCCCGAACTCTGGAACAACGCCGGCCGCGCCCGCCAGGTCACGCAGGAGGCCGGGAGCCTGCGCCGCATCGTGGACGACTACCGGACGCTGCAATCGGACGCGGACGGCCTCAGCGAAATGCTGGAGATCGCCAGCGACGAGGAACGCGAGATGCTGGCCGAGGAACAGGCGTCCATTCAGACGCGGGTGGACGACCTGTACCGCGAGACGCTCTTTACCATGAAGCACGCCGACGTGCCCGCCATCATGCGGGTCAAGGGCGGCGCGGGCGGCACCGAGGCGCAGGACTGGGCGGGGATGCTGGCGCGGATGTACATGCGCTGGGCCGAGCGCCGGGGCTACCGGGTGGATCTGATCGACGAGCAACCGGGCGACCAGGCGGGCTACCAGAGCATCGAATTCATCATCCGGGGCGACAAGGCCTTCGGGATGATGGCTCCTGAACACGGCGTTCACCGCCTGGTGCGGGTGTCGCCCTTCGACGCAAACAACCGCCGCCAGACCTCCTTCGCGTCGGTGGACGTGGTGCCGGAGGTGCCGGAAGAGGAAATCAACATCCACATTCCCGACTCCGACCTGCGCCGCGACGTGTTCCGCTCGCAGGGCGCGGGCGGACAGGGCGTGAACACCACCGACTCGGCGGTGCGCCTGACGCACATTCCTACGGGGATCGCGGTGGCCTCGCAGCAGACGCGCTCGCAGATCAAGAACCACGAGATCGCCCTCCAGATTCTCAAGCAGCGCCTCTACGACATCGAGATGCGCAAGCGCGAGGAGGAGGAGGCCAAGGCCCGCGGCGAGCAGAAGAAGATCGAGTGGGGATCGCAGATTCGCTCCTACGTGCTGGACAAGCAGTACATCAAGGACCACCGCACGGGCGTGATGAAGCACAACCCCGACGACGTGCTCGACGGCGACCTCGACGACCTGATGTGGGCCGGGCTGGAATGGCTGGCCGGGAAACGTGCCGCCGAGGACGCGGGCGACGAGGAATAATCCGGAACGCCGGGCCGAGTAAAGCTGGAGGGGCAAGGACGCTCCTCCGCTTCTTTTTGTGGGTGGCTCCACCCGCTCCCGCCAGACAGATTTGGGTGACAGAATGCCGCTAGACTGGGGACAGTGCGTGACTCCGCGGGGTCAGGCGACCTGCCAGGAACAGCGCCGTTCCTTCTTACCGTTATGACTCCAGAACGCTCCATTCCCGGCTACAAACTCCTGCACCTGTTGGGGCGCGGGCATACGGCTCTGGTCCATCTGGCTCAGGACGCGCAGGGGCGGCAGGTGGCCCTGAAAGTTCCCCTGGAAGAGACGCTGCGCGACAAGGAGGCCGCCGAACGCTTCGGCAACGAGGTGCGGCTCACGCTCCAGTTCCGGCATCCGCACGTGGTGCAGGGGTATGCCGGGACCGCCTTCGGCCCGAAGGCCTTCGTGGCGCTGCGCCATTACCCGGCGGGCACGCTCAGCGACGTGCTGGCCGGGCGGGGCGGGCAGAAACTGCCGCTGGAAGAAGCCCTGCGCATCCTGGCCGACGTGGCGGCGGGCCTCACCTACCTGCACGGGCTGAGCGCAGTTCACCAGGACGTGAAGACGCAGAACGTGTACGTCGACGACCTGGGCCGCGCCGCGCTGGGCGACCTGGGCAGCACCTACTTCATCACGCAGGGGGGGCAGTCGAGCGGCAGTCCCTATTACATGGCCCCCGAGATTTACCACGGCGAGAGCAGCAGCCCCGCCAGCGACGTGTACAGCCTCGGCGTGCTGGCCTATGAACTTCTTACCGGCCAGCGCCCCCACCTGGGCGACACCTACGAGGCCCTGATGGCGGCGCACCTCAACAGCTTCGCCACACCGCTGTCCCACCTGAATCCGCAGGTGCCGCGCCCGGTGGCTCGCCTGGCCGAACGCGCCCTCGCCAAGCGGCCCCAGGACCGGCCGACGGCGGGCGACCTGCGCCGCGCCCTGCTGGCCGCCCTTGGCGAACCGGACGAGGAGGCCAGCCCCCAGGAGATGTCCCCCACCCCACCCGCCGTCCCGGCCCGCCAGATGGGGCGTCACGGTCCGGCTGCCCCGCGCTTGCCAGCAGCCGTGGCCCCCGCCGAAGCGCCGCCCACGGCTGAGCGGAACGGTTCCCGCTGGAATCCCTTCAAACGGCGGAAGTAGCGCCCAGCGGCAGGTGTAGCTCGTACCGGCCGGGCCGCCTCTCGAACCCCAGCCGTTCATTCACGGCCAGCATCGGCGCATTGCGGCTGTGGTTGTTGGTCCGCATGACCGGCAGGCCCGCCGCCCGTGCCCGGCGAATCACGTGCAGCTTGAGCGGTAGGGCCAGCCCCCGTCCCCGCGCCCGCGGATGCACGGCAGTCAGCTCGTTGTAGGCCAGGCCGGGATAGGCCACCATCGCGGTCGTGCCCAGCCACTCGCCGTCCGGCCCCACCGCCAGAACCAGCCGGTCGGGGCGCGGGTTGTGGTCCAGGTGCAGCGTCTCCCGCACCTGCTTCAGGGGCCAGCGCGGATGCCCGGCGAGGTCGGGCGTCTCGGGCAGGCGGTCCGCGAAGAAGTTCAGGTACCGCTTCAGCGTGGCCGCGTCCGCGCCGCCCAGGTCCGTGAAGGTCACGCCCTGCGCCTCCGCGCGGGCGAGTGCCTCCCGGTGCGGCGTTTCATCAAAGGTGGTCAGGTCCAGCTCGGAGGCGAAGCGGTGGGCGTGCTGCCGGAAGCCGTGGCGCTCGGCCCAGGCCAGGCTTTCCGGGTCAGTGTCGCCCACGTCGGCCACCAAGCCGGACGCCCCGGCTTCCCGCGCGGCCTGTTCGACGGCCTCCCAGAGAACGCGGCCCACACCCCGGCCCCGGCTCTCGGGAGCCACCAGCACGCTGGCATGCAGAAAGCCGGGCGGGTCGAAGGGGAAGAAATACAGGTGGGCCAGGCCCCGCACCTCTCCCCCCTCCTCCATGACCCAGCGGCGGCTGAGGTGCGTGGGGTCCCGCCGGGCGTCCTCCTCGCGGAGTCTCTCGGCGGTGACGCGGCGGCCGGTCAGCCGTCCCGTCAGGTCGGCCCAGGCTGGGGCGTCGGTATCGGTGTAGGGGCGGGGCCTCACGTCTGCGTCTCCAGCGCCTTCACCATCTGCCGGATGCTGCCCAGGTGGTAGGCGACGTGCGCGACGGCTCCCGTCAGGCCACCCACCGCGTCCCCGCTGGCCGGGGCGTCGGCCTGGGTCCGGGCAAACGCCAGCAGGTCCTCGTAGGCCCGCCGGACCCGCTCACGCAGCGCCGCCCATTCCTCCTCGTCCACCTGTGCGGGCAAAAAGCTGCCCTTCCAGTCGAACGGCCCCCGGTCGCCATCGCGCTCCCAGCGCACGATGACCTCCATATGAAAGGCCGTATGGCGCGCATGCCCGGCGACGGTCGAACCGTTCACGTCCCGGCTAGCCTGCGCGGCACTCAGCCCGTCCAGGGTGGCGAGCAGGCCGTGATTCCCGCTCCCGTCGGCCTTCGTCCCGTCCAGAAAGGCAGTGCTCTGACCGGGGGTGCCGCCCTCCACGGCTTCTTTCAGGATGTCGAGGATGCCTTCCAGCCAGCCTTGCTGTTCTTCACTCATGCCCCAGCGTAATGGGGCAGGTGCGGGGCCGGAATGGTCCACCTGGCTCTGGCATCCGTGGCCCGGCTCTGCTACAGTTACCAGTTGCGCCGCCCGGCGAGGTTCCGGCTTGTCGGTTCCATCCTGCCAGGGAGCGGCGGAAAGCGAGGTGAATTATGAACCAGTACGACCTGAACCTGATCCTGAACCCCAACCTCAGCGCCGAGCAGGTGCAAATCGAGAAGGATTACATCGAGACGACCCTGCGCAACGCGGGGGCCGAACTCGCCAACCTCGACGAGGTGGGCAACCGCCGCATGGCCTACGCCATCGACAAGGACCGCGAGGGCTACTACCTGATGTACACCATCCGGGCCGGTGGCAACCCTGAAAAGGACATCGCCGCCACCCTGCGCCTGCGCGACAACGTGCGCCGTATCCTGGTGGTCAGGGACCGCCCGGAGTGGAAGACCAAGAAGGCCTGAGCTGATTACGTCATTGACGTAATGGCCGCAGCCTGTTATTCTCAGGTCAACCCGCAAGGGCCAACCCCGCCTGCAACGCAGAAGTACCAGTCACTCGCCAGCTTACGAAGGAGAACCTGTTATGGCCCGAGGCATGAACCACGTTTACCTGATCGGCGTCCTTGCCCGCGATCCCGAACTCCGTTACACGCCCAGCGGTGTGGCCGTCTTTGAGGCGACCGTCGCCGGTGAGGATCACGTGGTCGGCAACGACGGACGCGAGCGCACCCTCCCCTGGTACCACCGCGTCTCCATCCTCGGCAAACCCGCCGAGTGGCAGGCCGAAAAGAGCCTGAAAAGCGGCGACCCCGTGCTGGTCGAGGGCAATCTCGACTACAGCCAGTGGGAAGCGCCGGAAGGTGGCAAGCGCAGCATGGTCAAGGTCAAGGCCGGGCGCATCGAGCAGCTCGGGTATGCCCCCGAACTGGTGCAGGATGCCGGAGGCGGCGTTCGCATGCAGGGCGGCATGAACGAGGTGCTGGTGATCGGCAACGTGACCCGCGACCCCGAACTGCGTTACACCCCCGCCGGAGACGCCGTGCTCGGACTCGGCCTGGCCGTGAACGAGACCTGGCAGGACCGTCAGGGGCAGAAGCAGGAAAAGACCCACTGGATCGACGTGACCCTGTGGCGTGACCTGGCCGAGGCCATGAAGGACCTGAAAAAGGGCGATCCCGTCCTGGTGCAGGGCCGACTGGTCAACGAGGGCTGGACCGACCGTGACGGCAACAAGCGCAACAGCACCAAAGTAGAGGCGACGCGAGTCGAAGCCCTGTCCCGAGGCGCGGCCACCGGCAGTGCCGCAGCCACCCCCGCCGGACCTCGCACGCAGACCGCGAGCAGTCAGGCGCGTCCCCAGTCGCAGGGCAGCTACGGCGCGAGCCGGGCGCAACCTGCACGGGCGGCGACCACGGGGACCCGTTCGGGGGGCTTGGATATTGATCAAGGTCTCGACGATTTCCCGCCGGAAGAAGAAGACCTGCCGTTCTGACCCGTTTTGGGCAGGGCAGGCACTGAGGAACCCATATGACGCAAGCGAACAACGCCGAGCGCAAGCCGCGCGGCAAGGGGCCGAAGCGCCCCCGCAAGCCCAAGGTCGACCCGTTCTCCATCGGGGAACTGGAAATCACCGACTACAAAGACGTGAAGATGCTGCGCCGCTTTGTCTCCGACACCGGCAAGATTCTTCCCCGCCGCCGCACCGGTCTCTCGGCCAAGAACCAGCGCCGCATCTCGCAGACGATCAAGATCGCCCGCCAGCTTGCGCTGCTGCCCTACACCGAGAAGCTGGTCCGGAAGTAAGGAGACTGGGCCATGCAAGTGATCCTTCTTGAACCCGGTCGCCTCGGCAAGACGGGCGACGTGGTGAACGTCAAGCCCGGCTACGCCCGCAACTGGCTGATTCCCCAGGGCATCGCCACCCCGGCGACCACCACCAACATGAAGACCCTCGAAGCCCAGGTCCGCGCCCGTCAGAAGACCCAGGCGCAGGAAAAGGCCAAGGCCGAGGACCTCGCCAGCCGCCTGAACGGCGTGGCCGTGGAACTCAGCGTCCGCGCGGGCGAGGGCAAGATCTACGGTGCCGTGACCCACGCCGACGTGGCGGGCGCACTCGACAAGCTCGGTTTCGACGTGGACCGCCGCCGGATCGACATGCCCAAGACCGTCAAGGAAATCGGCGAGTACGACATCGCCTACCGCGCGCACCCGGAAGTCACCATTCCGATGAAGCTTGTGGTTCACGCGCAGAAGTAACCCCCAGCAGCAGGCAGGCCCCGGCTTCGGCTGGGGCTTTTGCTTTTGCGCCGGCCTTTTTCCACTGGGGTTGAGCGATTCCTCATCTTGCGCCGCGCGGTAGAGGTCCCTTCCGCCGGGCCAGGTACGGTGGGGCTGGAGGTTCCCCATGCTCAAGCACACACTGACGCTGGCCGCCCTCGCCCTCTCGACTGCCGCGCTCGGGCAGGCCGTCAGGGGAACGGACGTGAACGTGACCAGCGGCGGGAGGGCGTACAAGAGCTACCTCGCCGCGCCGGCCTCGGCCACCCCCAAACCCGCCGTGATTCTGCTGCACTCCTTCCGGGGGCTGGAGCAGGGCTACCGCGACCTGGTGGACGAGCTGGCGGCGGCGGGCTTCGTCACGCTGGCGCTGGGCTGGCAGACCTTCGAGCAGGAACCCAGCGACGCGACGGTGAAGGCGCTGGTGGAAGACGGCCTGAAGTTTCTGGGCACGCGGCGGGACGTGAACATGAACGCGGTCGGGCTGACCGGCTTCTGCGCGGGCGGGCGCTACACCATGCTGCTGCTGCCGCAGATGAAGCAGTTCAAGGCGGGCGTGGCCTGGTACGGCTTCCCCGACCAGGGCGGCACGGCGGCCAAGCCTCAGGCCCCGAGTGCCTACATCGGGCAGTTGACGGCCCCGCTGCTGATCATCCACGGGACGCGGGACCAGCCCAGCCCCATCGCCGGTATCTACGCCTATGCCCAGAAGCTGGACGCGGCGAACAAGGTCTTCAAGCTGAGCGTCTACCAGGGGGAGCCGCACAGCTTCCTGCTCAAGGACAGCCGCATTGCCGACACGTTCGCCAGCCGGGACGCGCGGCGCGACATGCTGAACTACTTCCGCGAGTACCTGCGCTGAGCGGGCATCTGCGCCGGCAGGGTGTCCCGTTCCCTTCCGCGTAACGCCCCTCCCTCCCGGCCAGGGTCTAGAGTAGGGGCACCAAATCCCAGCCTGCCTCGGAGGTGCCCCCATGAAGACGCCCCTCACGCCCCTGGACCTCGTCCGGCGCGGCCTCAAGACCTACCCTGGCCGCCTGGCCGTGACGCAGCCCGGCGGCCCCAGCTTCACCTACCGCGAGTGGGGCGAGCGCCTTTATCGCCTGGCCCGCGCGGTACAGGCGGCCATTCCGCCAGGGTCGCGGGTGGCGGTGCTGTCGCCCAACACCCACGAGGGCCTGCTGACCTACGCGGCGGTGCCCTGGTCGGGCAATGTGCTGGTGCCGCTCAACACGCGCCTCACCTCGCCCGAGTACGCCTTTCAACTCAGGCACGCGGGGGTCCGCCTGGTGCTGGCCGACACCACCCTCGCGCCCCGGGTGCAGGAGGTCTGCCGCGAGCTGGACCTTCCGCTGTGGGTGATGGGCGAGGGGAGTGACTTCGAGGAGCGGCTGAACGCGCAGGACGCCTCGCCGCTTCCCCTCCCCGCGCTGGACGAGGACGACATCATCACCATCAACTACACCTCGGGCACGACCAGCAGCCCCAAGGGCGTGATGCTGACGCACCGCAACACGCTGCTGAACGCCGTCGAGACGCTGTACAACCTGCACTTCGACCAGGACAGCGTGTACCTGCACACCCTCCCCGACTTTCACGCGAACGGGTGGGGCGGGGTGTGGAGTCCCTTCGGGGTGGGGGCCACGCACGTGACGCTGCCCGCCGTGCGGAGTGACGCCATCCACGACGCGATTGGGGCTTATGGAGTCACGCACCTGTGTGCCGCGCCGACCGTGCTGAGCATGATCACCGACCCCGCATGTGCCCGGCCCACGCCCCGCCCGGTGAGGGTGGCGACCGCCGGCAGCCCGCCCCACGCCCGCACGATCGCGGACATGAACGCGCTGGGTTTCGACGTGCTTCAGGTCTACGGCCTGACGGAAACCAGCCCCCTGATCACGGTGGCCGAACTTTCGGAGGCCGAGCGGGCGCTGCCCATTCCCGAGCGCGCCGCCCTGACCGCCAGGCAGGGCTTCGAGATGCTGCTGGCCGGCGAGGTCGAGGTGATGACGCCAGAGCTGACGCCCGTGCCGCACGACGGCGAGACACTGGGCGAGATCATGGTGCGCGGCAATCTGGTGATGCACGGCTACCTCGACAACCCGGAGGCCACCGAGAAAGCCTTCGAGGGCGGCTGGTTCCACACGGGCGACGTGGCGGTGGTCCATCCGGGCGGCCGCATCGAGATTCGGGACCGCAACAAGGACGTGATCATCAGCGGCGGCGAGAACATCAGCTCCGTGGAGGTGGAGGGCGTGCTGTACGCGCACCCCGCCGTCCGCGAGGCGGTGGTGGTCGCCCACCCCGACGAGAAGTGGGGCGAGGTGCCCTGCGCCTTTATCGCGCTGCATGCCGGGCAGCAGGCCAGCCCGGACGACCTCAGCGCCCATGTCCGCCAGCATCTCGCCGGGTACAAGGTGCCCAAGCACTACGTGTTCCGCGAGGACCTGCCCAAGACCGCCAGCGGCAAGTTCCAGAAGTTCCTGCTGCGCAATGAACTGTGGGCCGGGCGCGAGCGGGCAGTGAACTGAGGCTCAGGCCGACACGCCAACTGTCCAGACGCGCCCCGCCCGGACCACGGTACGCAGACGGCGGGTGGCCATGATGTCCCGCGCCGGGTCGCCCTCCACGATAAGCGCGTCGGCGTGGGCACCGGGGCGCAGGACACCGACAGATGGCTGTCCGCCCTGGGCGAGCAGACGGCCCGCTGTCCCGGTCGCGGCGCGCAGGGCCTCGGTGGGGGTGAGGTGCGCCTGGGTGACGAGGTGTTCCAGCTCGGCGTGCAGGCCCCCGCCGGGGAGGTTGTCCACCCCTGCCGGCGTGTCGGTGCCCGCGCCGACCTGCCCGCCCAGGTCCAGCACGCGCCGGGTCAGCGCGGCGGCGAGACGGGCATCCCACGCCGCGGTGGGCTGAAGCGGGGCGGTGGCCGCATGCAGCCCGTCCCACATGGCCCGCAGACTGTCGGCGGTCTCCCCTGTTCGCCGCCCGTGCGGCAGCCGGCCCAGGTCCGCCCGCCGCGCCTGCCGCAGCCCCTCGTGAACGCTGAGGGTGGGCACCAGCACCGCTTCCGCCTCCACCACCGCCCGCGCGAACCGGTCGAGCAGGCCCTCGTCGGGAAACTGCGTGGTGGGGTCGAAGCCGAGGCGCTGGAAGGCGAGCGCGAAGCCGGTGGCATGTTCCACCGTGCGGACGCCCAGGCCCAGGGCCTCCAGGGCATCCACCTGCGCGCCGTTCAGGCCGCGGGTCCAGCGGGTACCCAGGTCCGTCATCACGGGGAGGCCATGTTCCTGCGCCCGCCGCACCGCCGCCGCGTAGGCGGCCGGGGGAAGCTGTTCGTACAGCTTGACCGTCTCCACACCCGCCGCGGCGAGGGCATCCACCGCGGCCCTGGCCTCCTCCGGGTGGTGGATGGCCCACGCCCCTGCCGCGCGGTCGCCCACCTCGCCCAGCACCCCTTCCCCGAAGTGCCGGAAGATGCTGTCGGAGCCGTCCAGAATGGTTCCCGCCCCGAACACATGCGGCCCCTTGCCTGTGAAAGCCAGCGCCCGCAACTCCGCCAGCATGTCGAGGCTGTTCCCGGCATCGCGCACGGTGGTCACACCCGCCTCCGGGAACCAGCGCGCGTAGTGGGGCCGGGCGTGGACATGCAGGTCCACCAGACCGGGGAGGATGGTGGCCTCCGGCCCGGCGTCCAGCACCTCCGTCCCCTCCGGCAGGGGCAGATGTTCGGCCACCTCCAGCACGCGCCCGCCCCGCAGCAGCACCATCGCGTGGGGCCAGAGCTTTTCACCGTCGAAGAGGCGTCCGGTGAGGGCCAGCAGGGGGGAAGCGGTCATGCCCCCAGCGTGCCCTCCCGCCTATTCACACCGTAAGCTGCAAGTGTGAGTAGCGTGCTGAACGTCACGGACGCCGCCGCCGTCCGCCTGCTGCTGCGGGAGCGCCCACGGCGGGTGCTGGGGGCCTTTCTGGCGGGCGAGCAGACGGTGGCCGGGGCGGCGCGCGACCTGGGGCTGGACCTCCGGGTCATTCACCGGGACGTGCTGGCCCTGCGGGCGGCGGGGCTGCTGCGGGTGGTGCGGGAACAGAAGCGCGCGGGCCGCCCGGTGCGGGTCTACGCGGCGGTGGCCCCGGCCTTTTTCGTGCCGTTCTCCGCGACGGGGGCGGCGGGGCTGGGCGAGCTGGGAGCCGACCGGGCTGAGCGCTATGCCGCGCTGTTCCACACGGCCTTCTTCCGCGAGTTCGAGCGGCTGCACCACGAGCAGGGCGGCGGGCGCGAGTGGGGCGTGCGGCTCTACCTCGCGCCGGAGGGGCACGTGACGGCCGACACGAGTTACCAGGGCGCGGACCTGGTGGACGCGGGCGTGCGCTACCAGGGGCCGCTGGGGCGGGTGCTCCATGCCGACGCCGCCGTGACCCTGACCGAGGCCGAGGCGCGCGAGGTGCAGGTGGAACTTATCCGGCTGCTGATGCGCCTGCGCCCGAACACGCTGGCCCACGAGGCGGCGGGGCGGGGGCGGCCCTTTCTGCTGCGGCTGGGGCTGGTGCCGGTGACGGCGGAGGAGCGGGCAGGCCTGGACTGACCGGGGCGGAACTGTCCGGAGCCGGGGACTGCCCAGGCCCTGCGGCCGGGCACGGTTTGGCAGACGGCCCGCGCTAGACTGTCCGGTGAGTGTTCTCACTCAACCACAGAAGCTCAACCCAGACAGATTCAACACTTCTCCGGGCGTACCGGCCTGCGCGGCTCAGGTGCGCCTCACTCGAAAGGAAGGGCCACCATGACCATGCTGTACGTCATTCTGGCGCTCCTGGTGATGCTGGCGGTCGGGTTTTTCGCCTTTCAGACGGGGCAGGCACGCGGGCGGCAAGAGAGGGCCGCCATCGACGACCGGCTCCAGCAGGAAGCGCGAACCGAGGCGGCAAGCATCCGGGCACAGGCCGAGGCCGAGGCCCGCCAGACGCGCGACCAGGCCGGGCAGCGCCTGCAGGACGCCGATCAGCGCCTCCAGGAAGCCAGCCGCCGGGTTCAGGACGCCGAGGACCGCGAACGCCAGATCAGCCAGGGGCTGGAAGCGCAGCGCGAGCAGCTTCAGACCCTGCGCGCCCAGGCGGAAGCCGAGCGCTCGCGGGCCTTGCAGGACGCCGCCCGCGAGCGCGAGACCCTCAGCGCCGACCGCCAGGAGACCCGCCGCGAGCGCGACGAACTCAAACGCGAGATCGAGCGCCTCAACCGCCGCGCCGAGCAGCTCGACGCGCGGGGCGAGAAGCTCGACGCGCTGGAAGAACGCCTGGAGGGGCAACTGCGCGCCCTGGCCGAGCAGGAAGCCGACCTCACCGAGCGCACCCGCCAGATCGACCTCAAGCTGTACGAGGTCGCGGGCCTGACCCCCGAGGTGGCCCGCGAGCAGATTCTGGGCCAGCTCAACGCCGAGCTGGAGGAAGAAAAGGCCATCCGCATCCGCGCGATGACCGAGCGCGCCACCTCCGAGGCCAAACGCACCGCCCGCACCGTGATCGCCCAGGCGGTCCAGCGCAGCGCCAGCGAGACGAGCGCGCAACTCAGCGTGTCGGTGGTGCCCATCCCCAACGACGCGATGAAGGGCCGCCTGATCGGGCGCGAGGGCCGCAACATCCGTGCCTTCGAGGCCCTGACCGGCGTGGACCTGATCATCGACGACACGCCGGAAGCCGTCATCCTGAGCAGCTTCAACCCGGTGCGGCGCGAGGTAGCGAGGCACGTGCTCGAAGCTCTGGTGGCCGACGGGCGCATCCACCCCACCCGCATCGAGGAGATGGTCCAGAAGGCCCAGGACGAGATGAAGACCTTCATCCACACCCAGGGCGAGGAGGCGGCCATCGAGGCGGGTGTGGTGGGCCTCAAGCCGGGGCTGGTACAGCTCCTGGGCCGGATGTACTTCCGCTCCAGCTACAGCCAGAACGTGCTGAAACACTCGGTGCAGGTCGCGCACCTGACCGGCATCATGGCCGACGAGCTGGGGCTGGACGCCGCGCTGGCCCGTCGCGCCGGGCTGATGCACGACATTGGCAAGAGCATCGACCGCGAGATCGAGGGCACCCACGTCGAGATCGGCATCAACCTTGCCAAGCGTTTCGGGGAGCCGCCGGAAGTCATCGACGCCATCGCCCACCACCACGACCCCGAGAACGGCGAGACGCTGTACTCGGTGCTGGTCGCCGCCGCCGACGCCATCAGCGCGGCGCGGCCCGGTGCCCGGCGCGAGGACCTCGACGCCTACGTGCGCCGCCTGGAACAACTGGAGCAGATCGCGGTGGCCTTTCCCGGCGTGCAGCAGGCCTACGCCATTCAGGCCGGGCGCGAGGTGCGCGTGATCGTGCAGCCCGAAAAGGTCACGGACGCCCAGGCCACCCTGCTGGCGCGCGAGATCGCCGGCCGCGTCGAGCAGGACATGGAATATCCGGGGCAGGTGCAGGTGACGGTCGTGCGCGAGAGCCGCGCCGTGGAAGTCGCGCGGTAAGGGTCAGGAAGGACAGGAAGGGGCGGTCACGCGACATGGCGGGCCGCCCCTTCCCCTTGTCAGGGTCAGTAGCGCGGCAGCCCCGCCACGCCACCGAACTCCTGCACCAGCCGGTTCGCCTGGTCGCCGTGCAGGCGGGTGACGGTCAGGCCGTAGAGGTCCGTCAGGTCGGGCAGGACCTCCTCCAGCGTCACGCGTTCCATCAGGCTGCCGTCGAGGGGGCTTTCGGTCACGTCCTTTTTGCCGGTGAAGTAGGGCACCTCGCGGTTGTGGCTGCGGTACAGGTGGAAGTCCGAGCCGTCCTCGGGAATCACGAGGCGGTAGATGCGGGCCTCCTGTACCATCTCCAGCACACGCTCCAGCTCCATCACGCCGTGTTCCTGAATCTCGCCCAGCAGGAACTCCTCGGTCTGGCGGCGGTGGTCCTCCAGAATCGGCTGGATTTTTTCCAGGATGTCTTTCGGGTTCACCCAGCCCGCGCCGCCAGTCACGTTGGTTTCCCCGATCACCTCGAAGGGGGCCTTGTCGGGAATCTCGGCCCTGAAGGCGGCGACGCGCTCGGCTGGCCCCACCAGAATCAGCTCCCGCAGGTTGCCCAGGCGCAGGATGTCGCCCAGCTCGCGGACCATGCCGTTGTAGAAGCGTTGCTGCTCGGCGTCCTCCCGGTTCTGGAACAGGTCGGCGCTGCTGTCGCTGCGCGGGCCGCTGCCCTGCGCCCCGCCCGTCGCCCCCGGCGTGCCCGGCACGTGGCGGGTGCCCTGTGCCATAGCATCCCAGCTCTTGCCGTTGTCGATGCGGACGTTCTCCTCGCGGGTGATCTCGGTCAGCTCGCCCTGCCGCAGCAGAAAGAGGCGCGCCCACTCGCGGTCCACCGCCAGCACGGCGACCGTGGGCAGCAGGTCCAGCACGCTGGTGAGCATGGCCCGCAGGGGCCGCCCGTAGTGAAAACGCTCGGGCAGGTCGGCCTGGACGTCATAGCGCTCGAACAGATCCTGACCCACCAGGTAAAAGGCGCTCTTGCCGCTCTGCATCTGTGCGGTGGGCAGGTCCTCCAGCACCTGGTTCATCACGGTGGGGGGAACGCCCGCCTCCTGCATCCCGGATTTCACGCGGGTCTGGAGGGCCGTGCTCGAATTGTCGGGCAAGGCGGGATTCACGTCGATGACGGCCATCAGGACCATCGCGTTGTCGGGAAGACTCTGGATGCGCTGAATATCCGCTCGGGTAATCACGTTTGCTCCTTTCTCTGCCCCCCCATTCTCTGAAGACCTCCCCGCAGGAGGGGGCGGATTTGCTGAAGCCCGGTTCACGTTCTGGTGGCGGCTCACCTTACGGCTGGTCGAGGGTTCAGGGTAATGACGCGTTGTAGCGGTGGATGAAGAGCCAGAGGAGGGTTTCGAGGTTGGCCTGTTTGCGACAGAAGGAGAGACTTTTGCGCACCAGGTGGGCCAATCTCAGAC
>NZ_BAABRP010000031.1 GCF_039545055.1 Deinococcus carri | reverse complement strand
AAGGCCCAGACTTTTCGAACATCCCCTCCAGCCGACGACCTCGTACAAGTCCCGCGCTCGCTCGTGGACCGCCTCATAGACGCCCTTTGCTACGCGGCCTGAACTTCCCTTTGGACAAAGTCGAGCTGAGAATGCCCCCACTGGGGCACTCTCATCTGTTCTGTCAAGCTTACAGCGGGATTGCTCTGATTCCAGGGAATCAACGCAATTTCGTAGCAATGACCAGACGGCAGACGACGAAGTGCGCCGGTGGTGTTATCGATGCCGTGTGGCACGCTCAAGCTGATGCGACCTACCGTTCCCCGGCCTCCGGGTCATCGAACTGGGCGACGGCTCCGGCCATGCGGATGAACACCTGGCGCATGCTCTGCCCGTAGGGGTAGAAGTCCTCTTTTTCGCCCCGGTCCCACTTGGCCCGCATCTCGGGCGTGTCGATCTGATAATCCGGGCGAATGCGGCGCGTGATGTCACGCAGGTCCTGATGTAGTTCCGCCGTCGAGGGCCGTCCCCAGTACCAGTAGCCGTTGTAGAGCTTAAAGATTCGCAGCCCCGGCTCCAGCACGAAGGTATACGGAATCATGGGATTGTTGTGTGGGTCGGTGTACTCCTGGATGCCCAGGTCCTGCTGGATGATCCGCTCAGGGTCATGCAGGAAGGGCCAGTGGGCACCCACGCCCAGCCGCAGGTCGTTGCTGAGGATCAGGTTGTCGGTGGTAATCGTGACAATCCGGGTAAAGCCCACGTCGCACTGGGCCGAGAAGCGCACGAGTTCCATGAGCTGCTGCCGGTCCTTGGGGCAGTACACGCCCCGCCCCAGCATCAGGATCATCGGGTCGCGGCCCTGGAGGAACGACAGCCTGCGCTTCACGCCCGTGTGGTCGGGGAGGTCGTAATCCGGAAAGGTCGCACCCACCTGAATGTCTGCTCGCATGGTTCCCCCTCAGAGGCCGAGTCTGGCCCGGTACTGCGGCTGAACGAGGTCCTGGTCCTCGGGATGCCGCCGAATGTACGCCGCCACGAAGGGGCACATGGGGATGACCTGTAAGCCTCGCGCCCGCACCTCCGCCAGCGCGTCATGCACCAGGCGGCTTCCCACCCCCTGACCCTCCAGGGCCTCGGGGACCTCGGTGTGCGTGAACATCAGGGCATCTCCCACCCGGCGGTAGGCGGCGATGGCGAGGTGTTCCCCCACGCGCGCCTCGAAGCGGCCTGCCTGGGGGTTGTCCTGAACAGTGATGGCCGGGTCCTGAGTCATAGATTCTCCTTGGGCAAGGGGGCGTGCGCTCTCAGGCGCTCAATCGCGCAGGCGGAGCGTCCACGCCTCCAGGGCGAGCAGGAACTGCTTCAGGAAGGTGCGGGTCCCCTCGTCGGTCAGCCGCCCCGCCTCGTCGAACTTCTCGTTTGCGCGACCCAGCAGGAACTCCGGTTGCAGCATCGCCGGGGTCTGGGTGAACACGAACGCTTGCCGCAGGGCGCTCTGGGCACGGGCCGTGCCAGTCATGCCGGGACTCGCGCCCAGGATGGCCGCCGGTTTTCCCGCCAGAACGGAACCGCGTGGCGGGCGGGAGGCCCAGTCGATGGCGTTCTTCAGCACGCCGGGCACGCTGTGGTTGTACTCGGGCGTGGCGATCAGCAGCGCGTCCGCTTCCCGGATGGCGTCCTTCAGCGCCCGCACGCCCTCGGGGTCGCCTTCGGCCTCGACATCGGCGTTGTAGAGCGGCACATCGCCCAGGCGGTCGAAAATCCGGATGTCCAGGCTGTCCGGGGCGACCTCCTGGGCCGCACGGAGCAGCGCCCGGTTGTACGAGCCGCGGCGCAAGCTGCCCGCGATAGCGCAAACCACCAGGCGGGGAGTGTCGGAGGGGGAGGGTTGACTCATGGCATCTCCTTGTGTGTCTCAGGAAGGACGAGGGAGGGGCGCATGCCCCAGGCCAACCCCAGCAGCAGAGTCACCGGGCATGAAGGCCCCCCTTCACTCCGGTCAGGATCGTACCGCGAGGCGCTGGGCCTGTTCCCGCAGCCACCCGGAGGTCACTGCGATGTCCTGGTCGGTGAGTTCGTGCCCGGCCTCCAGCCGCTCTTCCTGAACGTCGCCGTGCACCCGGCGTAGGTAGGGGGTCACGGGTTCCGCCAGGGGCAGGAAGGGGTCACGCTGGCCGTGCAGGACCAGCACGGGGAGGCCGCCCAGGTCGGTTGGCGGTGGGGCCTCGAAGGGCATCACCGGGCGCAGCAGCACCGCCCCGGCGAATACGGATGGGTGACGTGCCAGGGTCGCCAGGGCGATATTTGCCCCGTTCGAGTAGCCCAGGGCGATCACCTGCCCCGGATCGAGGTCGTAGAGAACCGCCGCGTCCTCCACGAACTGTGCCAGCGCGTCGGCCTCCTCCACGAGGTGCGCCTGGTCATAGCGGGTGGCGCTGAAGCGGCGGAAGAAGCGGGGCGCGCCTTCCTCCAGCGAGCGGCCCCGCACGCTGAGCAGGTTCGCCTCGGGGGCGAGTTGCCGTCCCAGCGCGAGCAGGGAAGTCTCGTTGCCGCCGGTGCCGTGCAGCAGCAGCAGGGTCAGGCCACTGGTGCCGGGTTGAAAGCGGTGAACCCAGTCCAGGTCACGGGCCGGGAGGCGGGCCTCACCGGGGAGGGCGACTCGGGGCAGAGCCACCTCGATGTCCTGCCGCTGCGCTTCCAGTTCGGGGGGCAGCACCAGCCTCTCCCCGAGGTGCGCGGCGTCCTCGTCCAGCGCGAAGCCGGGCCGGTCGGTTGCCACCTCGAGCAGGCTGCCGCCCGGTTCGCGGAAGTAGATGCTCTGGAAGTAGCCGTGTTCGCGCACGCCCTGCACCTCCAGACCCTCCGCCCGCACCGCGTTCAGGAGGGCCTGTTCGCTCTCGGCATTCGCCGTGCGGAAGGCGACGTGGTGCAGCGTCCCGACCCCTCCCGCCGAGGGCCAGAAGCCGGAGGTGTCCCGCAGGTACACGGTGTGGCCCAGCGATGCCGCCGTGCGGTAGGTGTGCAGGCCGCCTTGCTCCCCCACCCGCCGGAACCCCAGGTGCCGTTCCAGCACCGCGCCCGTCTCCTGCGGGGCTTCCGTCCAGAAGACGACGTGGTGTATCCCGCGCACCTGCATCGCGGTGGGGACAGTGGAGCCTTCCCAGGTCTGCCCGGCGCGGGCATCCGGGACACCGACGAGGACGATGGGGAGTCCGTCAGGGTCTTCCAGCGTGAGGCGGCTGGTGTCACCGTCACGGGTCGGCCCGCTGAAGTTCACGCCCCGGCTGAGAAAGTGCTGCACCCAGTCGCCCAGACTTTCCAGTGGCACCGTCAGGCCGATTTCGGTGGCCTGCCCGGAGCCGCGTCGTCCCTGGGCGGTATCCGGCCAGGCGAAGAAGGACAGCAGGGTGCCGGGCGTGCCCGCCGCGTCCCCGTAGAACAGGTGCAGGGTGGTGGGGTCGTTGTGGCTGACCGTGCGCTTGACCAGCCGCAGGCCCAGCAGGTCGGCGTAGAAGTCCACGTTCGCCTGCGCGTCCCCGGTGATGCCGGTGGTGTGGTGAATGCCGTTGGTCATCGTGGGTCCTCAGTCGATGGGCTTGAGGCCGGCCAGAATCTGCGCGCGGCGCGGTTCCAGGAAGGGGGGCAGGATGGTCTTCTCGCCCAGCGTCGCCATGTCCTCGTCCACGCCGAAGCCGGGGCCGTCCGTGGCAATCTCGAACAGCACGCCGTTCGGCTCGCGGAAGTACAGGCTGCGGAAGTAATGGCGGTCCACCTCGCCGCTGCTGCGGATGCCGAACTGGTTCAGGCGCTCGTTCCAGGCGTGGTACTGCTCCTCATTGGGCGTCCGGAAGGCGACGTGGTGGACACCGCCCGCGCCGGGATGAGCCGGGGGCAGGTCCGGCCGCACCGCCACATGCAACTCGGCATGGGGGCCGCCCTCGCCCATCTCGTAGACGTGGACCGTGTGCGCGGGACTTTCCGGGTCGGGGTACGTGCGCACCGGGCGCAGGTTCATCACCTTTTGCAGCACCAGGTCGGTGGCCCGCAGGTTCGGCACGGTCATAGTAATCGGGCCGAGGCCGCGAAGCTGGTGCTCGGCGGGCACCGTGCTCCCCTCCCAGGGGGTCGGCGCGTCACCCGCCCCGCCGTCGGTGACCAGGGTGAGGCGCTGCCCCTCCGGGTCCTCGAAGTCGAGGTACAGCCGCCCGTCGCGCTCGGTGAGGTCGCCGTGCCCAACCCCCAGACTCCCGAAGCGGTCCTGCCAGTAGCGCAGGCTCTGGTCGTCCTTCACGCGCAGGGCCGTGCGGGTGACGGTGTGGTTGCCCCGGCGCTCACGGTCCACCGGCCAGTCGAAGAAGGTGAGGTCGGTGCCAGGCGTCGCCACCTTGTCCGCGTAGAAGAGGTGATAGGCGCTGGTGTCGTCCTGGTTCACGGTGCGCTTGACCAGGCGCATCCCCAGGTCCTCAGTGTAGAAGCGCTTGTTCTCGCGGATGTTCGCGGAGACGGCCGTGAGGTGGTGGATGCCACTGAAGTGCCGGTCGTTGTTCTTCATGGTCAGGCTCCTTGCAGGGAGAGGGGGCGGAGGTGGGCTTCGATGTCGGCGCGGCGCGGTTCGAGGAAGGGCGGCAGGGCCAGGTGCTCGCCCAGCGTCTCCAGGGGTTCGTCTACTGAGAAGCCGGGGCCGTCGGTGGCGAGTTCAACCACCAGGCCGTTCGGGTCGCGGATGTACACCGACTGGAAGTAGTGGCGGTTCACCTGCCCGCTGTTCGGGTAGCCCGCTGCCTCCAGGTGCGCGAGCCAGCCGCGCAGTTCCGCCTCGTCCCGTACACGCAGCGCGACGTGGTGGACTCCACCCGCGCCGGGGCGGTGCCGGGGCAGGTCGTCCCGCTCGGTGACGTGCAACTCGGCGTGCGGGCCGCCCTCCCCCATCTGGAAGACGTGGGTGGTGAAGGCCCCGGTGGGATAGGTCCGGACCTCCCGCAGGTTCAGGCCGCGCTCGAAGAAGGCGCGGGTGGGCGCGAGGTCCGTCACCGTGAAGCCGCTGTAGCCCAGGCCCTGAAGCTGGAAGGCGGCGGGAATATCGGTGAGCGGGTTGACCACGCCGCGCGGTCCCTCGCCCCCGTCGTCAATCAGCGACAGAAGGGTGCCGTCGGGGTCTTCGAAGTCCAGGTGGAGACGGCCGTCGCGGGTAACGATGCCACCATGCGGGACACCCTCGCGGGTGAGACGCTCGGCCCAGAACGCCAACGCTTCCCGGCCCGTCACACGGAAGGTGGTGCGGGTGATGCTGTCATTGCCCCGGTGTTCACGTGCCGCACGGGGGAAGTCGAAGAAGGTCATGTCGCTGCCCGCGCTGCCCGCCCCGTCGGCATAGAACAGGTGGTACATGCGCGGGTCGTCCTGGTTGACAGTTTTCTTCACCAGCCGCAGGCCCAGCACACGGGTGTAAAAGTCGTGGTTCCGCTCGGCCCGCCCGGTGAGGGCGCTGACGTGGTGAAGGCCAGTGAAATGCAGAGAGGGCATGGTCATAGGGGCTTCTCCTGTGGGGGTGACTGGAGTCTGTCCCAGATTGCGGCGAGGGTGTTCTGCTCCTCGGGGGTGAGTCGGTCGAGGAACAGGGCGCGTACGGCCTGGAGGTGCTTGACGTGGACGCGCTTCAGCAGGCGGCGACCCTCCGGGGTCAGCACAGCCTCGAAGCCACGGCCATCGGTCGCGCAGCGGCGGCGTTCGAGCAGGCCGCCCTGCTGGAGCCGGTCCACCAGCCGGGTCAGCCCGCCTCCCGAGAAGCGCAGGCTGCGGGCGAGGTCAGTCATGCGCAGACCCGCCTCCCCCGCCTCTTCCAGGGTGAGCAACAGCTCGTAAGCAGGCAGACTCAGGTCGAACTCGCGCGCCAGTTCAGTGTCCAGGGTCTTCCAGAGGGTGTCGTGGGTATGCAGGAAACCCTGCCAGGCGCGCATCTCGGTGTCAGACAGTTGGGGCATCGGTCCTCCTTCGGCGGCGGGCCACAGTCACCGCTTCATCTGTAGTCATCCTACAACTATTTGCTTTGCAAAGCAAGTGGATAATTTGTTTATCCGCTGGGAAACGCGCGGATGGTTGCCCAAACCTCGGGGGCGGCCGTCCGGGCTGAGCGCCAATTCCCGTTCCAACTCTGGTGGAACCCCTCAAACTTTGAGCTGCACGAATGAAAACGGCACTGCGCCGGATAGATGCAGACATCCCCGTCTGCACGGGGAAAACGTTTCACAGGGGGCAGGAACTCGGTCTCGTCCCAACGACCCCTACCCCTGCTGAGGCTTGGGCAAGGCAAACTTGCGGCTGGGCAACGTCCAGGCGGCGGTGAACGACGAAAGGCCACCGCACCTCCCCATGAGAGCACGTGGACACAAGGCACTGCCCGGCCCAACAAGGCCATTGCAGAGCAGATCCACTTGCTGCCCCAGACCACGCCCGGACAGGGTCCGTTTCATTCAGCATGTGCTGGGCACGACTGCCGCGTCACTTCAGCGCCTGCTTTAGCTGCATAGTTGCTCATTCATCAAACTTTTAGGCACTCCTGGTAGGGTACCGCACGTTTATGCGGAGTTATTTCTTCACCGTGCTGGCCTTGATGGGGCTGAGCCTCGCTGCCGCCAGCACCGTCAAGGTGCAACCGGGGGACACCCTCACCCGTGTTGCTGTCCGGTACGGCACCACGCCGCAGGCCCTCAGCCGCGCCAATCCCGGGCTGAATCCCCAGCGGTTGCTTGCTGGCACGCTTCTCCGCCTGCCCACGCCGATGGCACCGACATGGACGGTGCGCCGGGGTGACACCCTGTCGCAGCTCGCGCAGAGGCAGGGCGTCACCCTGAGCGCGCTGCTCCAGGCCAACCCGAAGGTCAATCCCCGCCTGCCGCTGCAGGTGGGCCAGCGTCTCACCTTGCCGCTGGCTGTCAGTGTCCGCACCCGCACGTCTGCCACAGCCGTGGTTCGCCCCGCTTCCGTCCGTGTCAATGGTGCGCTGCCGGTCCAGGGCCGCCTCACCACGCCCTTCCGGGCCGCTCACTCAGGCCTGGACCTCGCCGCCCCGGCTGGAACCCCCATCCGCGCGACCCTGCCCGGCAACGTCATCGAATCCCGCTTCGATGGTCAGACCGGGTGGGGCTGGACGGTCGTGCTCGACCACGGGAGCGGCCGCACCACCCGCTACAGCCACAACAGTGTCAACCTCGTGGCTGTGGGTGCACGGGTGGCGGCTGGTCAGATGATCGCTCGGGTAGGGAGCACCGGCAACAGCACGGGCGCACACGTCGACTACCGCCTGTACCAGCAGGGCCAGGCTGTCAATCCCTTCGGCCTCCAGTGACCTGGCGACGGGTAGGGTCAGGCGGGCATCCACTCATGGGCAGTGCCCAAAAGGAGCGCGCCGGGGGTCACCAGGTGCGGACCCGCCAGGTCACAGGACGAGGACGCCCCGGTGTTTGGCCGCGCTCTCCGGCTCGACGTGGATGGTGACCTCACTCTCCGGCACTTCCTGTTCGATCACCTGTTCCAGCCGGTCACAGATGGCGTGGGCCTGCCCCACCGTGAGGTGTTCCGGCACCACCAGGTGAAAGTCGATAAAGGTCAGTCGCCCCGCGTGACGGGTGCGCAGGTCGTGGGCCTCCAGGGCACCCTCGGCGTGTTCGGCCACCAGGCGGCGGATCAGCGCCTGGGTCTCAGGTGGCGCGGCCTCGTCGAGCAGGCTGCGCAGCGAGGTTCCGACCAGACGCCACCCCACCCACAGGATATTCAGGGCCACCAGCATCGCCATCACCGGGTCCAGGATGGTCCAGCCGGTCACGGCGACCAGGCCCAGGCCCACCAGCACGCCGCCACTGGTCACGACGTCGGTCATCAGGTGCTGGCCGTCGGCCACCAGTGCCGGGGACCGCAGTTGCCGCCCGGTGCGGATGAGGTAGAGGCCGTACCCCGCGTTGAGCAGGGTGGCCCCCAGCGAGACGAGCAGGCCAAGCCCGAGCGCTTCCAGCGGTTTCGGGGCCTGGAGATCCTGGTAGGCGCTGTAGAGGATGCTGAAGGCGGCCAGCACGATCAGAACGCCTTCCAGAACCGCCGAGAAGTATTCCGCCTTGGCGTGACCGTAGGGATGATCGGCGTCGGCCGGCCTGCGGGCGATGGACAGCGCAAAGAGGGCTGCGCCGGCGGCCACGACATTGATGATGCTCTCCAGCGCGTCCGAATACAGCGCCACACTCCCGGTCAGGACATACGCGCCGCCCTTGAGTCCGAGAATCAGCAGGCCGAGCAGCAGGCTGTACTGTGCCAGGCGAATGGTGCGGTCCATGCGGCTCCTTTCAGGAAGAAGGGAAATTGGTGCGTTACGGGCGGCCACTGAGGGTGATGAGGGTGCTGCCGCCCTCCAGCAGGGCGAGGCAAGGCAGCATGGCCCCACCGCGGTTCAGGAAGGAGGCGGAGTTGCCGGGGGTGATGAGATGGTTCGCATGGTGAACCCGGCTGCTCTGAGCGGACCCAGCAGGGCTTCGGGTTGCCAGCCAGGAAGGCGGGACTGCTCGAAGCGGCTCTCCCCTGCCGCACCTCCTGCCGGGAACCGCAGATTTGGGGACGCAGGCCAGGCCACTCGATGCCCCGTCTTCATTCCCCGGCGTGCTCGATGGCGCTGCTGATCAGGGCGGTGATGTGCTGGTCGAGCAGCCGGTAGTAGGCGACGCGCCCCTCCTTGCGGAAGGAGACCAGACGGTGGGCGCGCAGCAGGCGCAACTGGTGACTGGCCGCGCTCTCGCTGATGCCCGCCACGGCCGCCAGGTCGCACACGCACAGCTCCTCGACACTCAGCGCGCTGAGCATCCGCAGCCGGGTGGGGTCCGCGACCACCTTCAGCAGGCTGCTGGCAGACTCCACACAGGCCGCGTCGGGCAGGGCCGTGCGGACGCGGGCGACGGCCTCTGGATGAACACAGGGTACGTCACACGTGTCTTCTTGAGAAGCGGTTCTCATCTGCTGACTATAGAGTAAAAAAGGCGCTGCAAACGTCACCGCATCACCTGCCGGACATCCGCCACCACCCGGTCCACGTTCGTGAGCTGGGTGTAGTCCCAGACCACCCGTCGCCGGCCCTCACGGTCTATGAGGTACACGCCCGTGGTGTGGTTGATCTGGTAACTCGTGCCGCTCTGCACGGCCGCTTTCTGGTAGCCCACGCCCCAGGCAGCCGCGGTGTCTGCCAGTTGCGGCTCCGGAATGAACACGCCCCGGGCCGACGCGCTGAAGTACGTCACGTACTCGCGCAGCCGCTTTACGTCGTCACGGGCCGGGTCGAGCGTCACGAGCACCGTGCGGAAGTTGGCGCGGTCCGCCTCGGGCAACGCCTGGCGCACCCGTTCCAGGGAGGCGAGCGTCGTCGGACAGATGTTCGGGCAGTGCAGGAAGCCGAAGAACACCGCCACCGTCTGACCCCGCAGGTCACTCAGCGCGAAGGGCCGGCCATCCTCCCCGATCCCGGCCAGCGTGGGGGCCGCAGTCTCCGGGTTGAACACCGTGCCGTAGAAGGGGTAAGGACTTTTGAACCGGGCGTAGGCCCAGGCACTGCCCAGCAGCAGGCTGACCGCGAGCAGTGCCCACAGGAGGGAAGACCAGAAGGGACGGGGGGCCGAAGTGGTCATGGGCAAGCTTCTCCTTCTCGTGTAGGAAGACAGGGTTCAAGGGGGCGGGGACCTTGCAGGCAGCGGAGCGTGTGGCGGGGTTCTGTGTGGCGGGGTTCTGGGGCGGCGCTCCGTACCCTTCTGAACACCGCCTCTGAACACCGCCCTAAATGAACGAGGCAAGTTCTGCGGCCAGGAAGAGCCAGGCCAGCCCCAGGCCCACGGCCAACAGCAGGAGATCCACCTCTCGCATTCGCCAGCGCCAGTGCCGGACATACCCCACCAGCCAGACCACGCCGAGACCGCCGTACATCAGGCCCAGCAGCACATGCTGGTGACGCAGGGCCTGGAGGGCCACCACGACGTCCGTCAGTCCATTGGCCTGGACCAGCAGGTCGGCCTGCCGCCGCCTCATGGGTGGAAGTGGGCCGCATGTCCGGCGTGGGCGTCCGGGGGTTCGAACTGCACCGTGCTGTGCTCGATCCCGTGGCGTTCAGCGAGGGCATGGACCTGGGGCAGCAGGTCCGGGTGCGGCTGGCCCGCCGCCACCACCAGGTGGGCGGTCAGGCTATGCACCCCGCTGGTCACGCTCCAGACGTGCAGGTCATGGACCTCCAGCACACTGGGCAGCGCCGCGAGTTCCGCCCGCAGGCCGTCCAGGTCCATGCCTTCCGGGACCCCTTCCAGCAGCACGTTCACGCTGGCCCGCAGGAGGACCCAGGTGCGGGGCAGCACCCACAGGCCGATGAGGGCACCCAGCACCGGGTCCACCCAGGTGAGGCCTGTGAAGCGGATGATCAGGGCACCGACGATCACGGCCACGGACCCCAGCAGGTCGCCCATGACCTCCAGGTACGCGGACTTCACGTTCAGGCTGTGCTCGCTGCCCGAGACGAGAAGGCGGGCACTGATCAGGTTCACGATCAAACCCAGCACCGCCACGATCAGCATGGTGGTGCTCTGCACCTCCACCGGTTCCCGCAGCCGCCGGTACGCCTCGAACAGGATGTACAGGCCGATGGCGAAGAGGGCGGCGGCATTCACCGCTGCCGCCAGGATCTCCGTGCGGCGGTAGCCGAAGGTGCGCCGCTGGTCCGCCTCCCGCTGCCCGATGCGGATCGCGAAGAGGGACAGCACCAGCGCCATCGCGTCGGTCAGCATGTGCCCCGCATCGGAAAGCAGCGCGAGACTTCCGGAGATGAAGCCGTAGACGACCTCCACCACCAGGAACGTCCCGGTCAGGGCCAGGGCGATAGACAGTTGCCGGGCGTTGGCATTCGCCCCGTGGCTGTGGCCGTGTTCACTCATGGGCCATGCCGTCCATTTCGGGCTGCGCCGGCTGGCCTCCCGCCATGCGTCTGGCGAGCAGGGCGTCGATCGCTTTGATCTCGGAGGTCTGGGCGGCGACCATCCGCTTGGCAAAGGCCTGCACTTCCGGGCGCTGCACGGTCCGCAGGGCCGACTTTGCCATCGCCACGCCCCCCTGATGGTGGCGGCGCAGCAGCACCAGATAGCGGGTCTCGGCCGTGCTGACGGGCAGGTGCTGCAACTCTCGCTCCTCCGCGGGGGAGGCGAGGCCCATGCTGGCGCGCTCCATCCCCGCCATTGGGGCGTCGCGGCCCGCCAGCGGCCGGCCCCAGGCCATCAGCCAGCCCTGCATCTGCCCGATCTGCGCCTGCTGCGTCAGAATGACGTCCTGTGCGAGCAATTTCACCGCCGGATCAGCCGCCCGCTTGAACAGCGTCACGCTCATGTCCACGGCCTGCACGTGATGGGCACTCATGTCCCGGGCGAAGGTGACCGCCGCACTGCCTTCGGCGGGCGGGCGGGGCCAGCCCAGGGCGAGTGCGCTGCTCAGCAGGGCCACCCCGAGGAGGCCGGCGGCCAGGCCCCGCATCAGACCGTGCCCCCGTACGCGCCGCTGCACGAGGCACCCACCTCCGGGGCTTCTCCACCCTGCTCGTACTGCTGCAAAAACGGCTTGATGCGCGGGTCACTGGCATCCTGCACCTCCAGCTGCCGGTTCCAGGCGCTCAGCACCACGGGCGCGGTCTGCGTCTCATGGGGGGAGAGCAGGGCATAGGTGCGGCCGTCCACCAGCTTCTTCAACGCTTCGACCTGCTCGGCGGGCAGCCCCGCCCGGTAGGTGATCCAGACCGCGCCGTGTTCCAGGCTGTGCACGGCATACTCGTCGTAGAGCGGCCGGTTATACACGCCGCAGTTCTGCCAGGCCGGATTGTGCGGTCCGCCCGCGGGGGGCGTCTGGGCGTAGGCGATACGGCCCTCCTGGTGGGTGCCACCCTCGTTCTGGAAGGTCTTGATCCCCTGTATCTCACCGCTTCCCTGGTTGCAGGCAGAGAGCAGGACGGACAAGGTCAGCAGGATAAGTCTCTTCATGGGTTCTCCTTGGTCTGAGAAGGACCACGTCGGTCCGGCGTGGGACGTCCCGCACGGCGTTCCGTCCACCCCGCGTGCAGCAGCAGTCCGGCGGCCCCACTGAAGACGAGAACATCCGACAGGTTGAAAATTGGGAAGGTCTCCCCTGTCAGTGGGCGGGTGAGGCTGTCCAGCAGGGGGGACGTAAGGTAGTCGACCACTGCACCGCGCATCAGACCATCCAGGGCGTTGCCCAGTGCCCCAGCGGCGATCAGCGCGAGCGGCCACCCCCAGCCCAGGCGGACCCGCCCGGACAGCAGGGCCGCCACGATCACCAGGCCGACCAGCAGGCGCAAGGCGGCCAGGGGCGCGGTCAGGCCCCCCAGCAGGCCCCAGGCCATCCCAGGATTCAGGGTGAAGCCCAGGTGCAGCAGGCCGGGCAGCAGGGCGCGGCCGACTCCCGGCGAGAGGTTCGCCACTGCCCAGGCTTTCAGCAGGCCCTCGATTCCCAGCAGCGCTGCGATCAGGACCACAGGTTTCCGCCTCACGACATCAGCTCCAGCAGATAGAGGGCCACGAAGCCCGCGAAGAAGGCCGCCGTGATCAGCGGCGTTTCCTTTACCTCGTGGGCCTCGGTCAGCAGCTCCTCGGTCACCAGGAACAGCAGGGCGGCTGCACCGAAGGACAGCACGATCTCCAGCGCCAGACCGGAGAGGCCCTGAAGCAGCGTGCTCCCCAGCAGCGCCCCCAGGATGACCAGCAGGCTCAGCCCTGTCACCGTCAGGATGGTGCGGCCGGGAGGTGTCCCCACCTGACCGAGGCTGGACGCCACCGAGACGCCCAGAAACAGCAGTTCCAGCGTCAGGGCCACCACCAGCAGCGTGCCCACCCGTGCGCCCGCGGCGAAGCCCACGCCGATCAGGAGGCCATCGATCAGCACGTCAATGCCGACCACCGTGATCAGGCCGAGGTTGCCGCTCGGCTGCCTGCCCCCGTCGGCCAACGGGCGTTCCAGCCACCCGGCAATCTGCCGGAGCGCCAGCATCACGGCCACACCCAGCACAAAGCCGATGACCACCCCGAGCGGTTGGTGGCCCTGGGTGATCTCGGGCAGCAGTTCACCCGCCACCGCCGCGAACACCACGCCCGCCGCGAAGTGCTGCACGAAGCTCCGCAGCCGCTCACCCGGCGTGCGGAAGCTGGCTGCCACCCCGCCGAGAATGGTGGCCGCCACCGGAATCAGCGTCAGGGTGAGGATCTCGGGGAGGGGTGCGGCCACCCGTTCACCCCTTCCGCAGCGCCGCGAGGATGCGGGGCCGCTGGCCGTCGAACGGCCCGTAAAAGGCCTGCTCACCGATGACCGTCACCGGGGCGATACGGACGCCCGCCCGGCGCTGCATCTCGGCCAGGGCCTCGGGGTCGGCGCGGACGTTCTTCTCGACGAAAGGGACGCCTTCGTGCCCCAGGAGCCGTTTGACGGCCTCACAGTCGGCGCAGTTGGGCACGGTGTAGAGGGTCACGTCGGGCATGAACCGCTCCTCAGGCTTCGCGCGGGGCGGCGTGGGGCAGCGCGGGCCGGGTGGCTGGGGCCGAACTGCCCTTCCAGCGCAGCAGGCGCAGGGCGTTCGCGGTGACGAGGGCCGTGGCCCCCGTATCCGCGAGAATCGCCATCCACAGGTTCGTGTACCCGAGCAGGGTGGTGATCAGGAAGATCAGCTTGAGGCCCAGCGCGAAGGCGATGTTGACCTTGATGTTCCCCATGGTCGCCCGGGAGAGCCGCACCAGGTCCGCGACGCCCGTGACGCGCTCGCCCAGCAGGGCCGCGTCGGCGGTTTCGAGGGCCACGTCCGTGCCGCCCCCCATCGCGATACCCACGTCCGACTGGGCCAGGGCCGGCGCGTCGTTGATGCCGTCCCCCACCATCGCCACCCCGCCTCTGGCCTTGAGGTCCGCGATGAGCCGCAGTTTGTCCTCCGGCAGCAGGTCCGCCTGCACGTCGAGGCCCAGGTCCTGCCCGATGGCCTGGCCGGTGCGGGCGTTGTCCCCCGTGAGCATGACCGTGTTCACGCCCAGGCCGCGGAGCTGCGCGAGAGCTTCTCGTGCGTCCGAGCGGGGTTCGTCGCGGATGGCGAGCACACCCAGGGGGCTGGTGCCGTCCAGCAGCACCACCGCCGTGCGCCCCTGTTCCTCGAAGGTCTGAATGGCGGCCTGAAGCTGCGCGGGCAGGGGCGTCAGGGTGGCCGCGTGCCGGGGCGAGGAGACGCTGAGGGGACGGCCCTCGACCGTGGCTGTGACGGCTTTGCCGGGGATGGCCTGGGCGTCCGTCACGGCGGGCAGGGTGAGGTTTGCCCCCTTCGCCGCGTCGGTGATCGCCCTGGCCAGGGGGTGGCTGCTGCCCGATTCCACGGCGGCGGCCAGGCGCAGGACCTCGTTGCGGTCCTGTCCCACCACATCGGTGACGCGGGGCTTGCCCGCAGTGAGCGTGCCGGTCTTGTCGAAGGCGACTGTTTTCACGCTCCCGATGCTCTCCAGGGCCGCGCCGCCCTTGATCAGCAGGCCCCGGCGGGTTCCGGCGCTGATGCCGCTGGTGATCGCCGCGGGCACGCTCAGCACCAGCGCGCAGGGGCAGCCGATGAGGAGCAGGGCGATCCCCTTGTAGAGCCAGGGATACCAGGCGGCCCCAAAAAGCAGCGGCGGCACGAGGGCGACGAGAGCGGACACGGCCACGACGCCCGGCGTGTAGTACCGGCTGAAGCGGTCGATAAAGCGGGCGGTGTGGGCCTTGCTCCCCTCGGCCTCCTCGACCATATGAATGATCCGGGCGATGGTGTTGTCCGAGGCGGCCTTGTCGACCCGGACGGTCAGCGCCCCATCCGTGTTGATGCTCCCCGCGTAGACGGTGTTTCCGGCGCTCTTGACGACGGGAACGCTCTCGCCCGTCACGGGGCTGTCGTCGAGGCTGGAGGTGCCCGAGAGGATGGTGCCGTCGGCGGGCACCCGTGCGCCTGGGTTGACCTGCACGGTCTGCCCGACGCCGAGCGAGTCGGCGGGCACCTCGCGGGTCTGGCCGTTCTCCAGCAGCAGGGCCGTCTTGGGGGCCAGCGCCGCCAGCGCCTGAATGCCGGCCCGCGCCCGTCCGGCGGCGATCCCCTCCAGCAGCTCTCCGACCGCGAAGAAGAACACCACCACGGACCCCTCGGCCGCCTGCCCGATCAGGACAGCGCCGATGGCGGCGAGGCTGACCAGCATGTTGATGCTGAAGGGATCGCCCAGACGGGCGCTGGCGAAGGCTTTTTTCGCCAGGGGCCAGACGCCCAGCACGGTGGCGGCAATGAAGCCGTACGTGGCAAACCGCGGCTCGATGAAGCTGAACAGCCAGGCGAGGGCCAGCAGGACGCCGGAGGTGACGACCAGCTTGCCCTGCCCCGTGGCATACCAGGGCTGACCCGGTTTTGGCGCTTCATGGCTATGGGCGGACTCGTGACCCGCGTGGTCATGTTCGTGGTGGTCGTGGTCATGGTCACCGGGCTGGTGTTCGGTGGCCGGGCCTGGTCCTGCGCCTGCCACGGGGCCAAGCAGCGAGGGCGTGTAGCCGAGGGCCTTGAGGTTGCGCTCCAGGGTGGTCCGGCCGGTCTGCGTCTCATCCAGGTCCAAACTCAGGGTCTGTCTGGTGAAACTGGTTTTCACGTCCGCCGTCCCCGGCAGCGTGGCCACCATCCGTTCCACTTTCTGGACACAACTGGCGCAGTCCATCCCGTCCACGAAATACGTCAGGTGGGCCGCATCCGGTGAAGGGGCATCAGCGCGGGAAGGCGAAGACGTCATGTGCCCAGTGTACCTGAGCGGACCTTCATATGTAAATCTGTTCAGATATGAGTTCGCCCGATTCCCTGCTTATGGCTCTCGCCATTACTCCCGACCACGGCCCGCAGAACCGCTCTAGCTCGGCAATTCGCTGTTCAAGCGCCTGTTTCGTGGAGGCCTGCCCGGTGAAGGCCGCTTCCCTGGGAGCCTCCACCTCTTATCCCAGCGGCGGATGACATAGGGGGCGGGAATATGGCGGGGCTGAGCGCTGGTCTTCTGACCGCGCTTGACCGGGTTGACGCTCTCCGGTTTGAACTCACGGCGGTGGGTGTGTCCGGGTACACAGGCTCCTTCACGGCACCGTCAGCCTATGCCGGAGGCGAAGGTGGCCGCTCCTGGGTGTTCAATCCACCGGCCCACCTCAACTGGAGGAGGACCTTGAGTGGCCTTTTCTGCGGGAGCGCCGGGGAGCCGGGCGCAATTCCTCGCGCCCCCCCACGGACACCCATACCATGGGCCTCTTGCCTGAAAGCTCCGGCTGGTACCCGATCCGTGAGGAAATCGCGGCACAGGCCTGCATCAGCGCGTCGCGCACTTGTTCTTGCCGGTCCGAGTAGCGGTCGAGAGGCAGACTGAACTCCATTGCCGCGATCACCTCGCCGTTGTGGTTGCGGACCGGAGCTGCCAGGGAGCAGACGGCCGGGTGGTGTTCGCTCGCCTCCCTGGCGTATCCGTCTGAGCGGATCTGCTCCAGCTCCTCCGCCAACGTGTCCCACACCTGGACCGTTCCGGAGACGTCCCCCGCGGCGGCCAGCACGGCCTCCACCACCTCACGGGGCCGGTGGGCCAGCAGCAGCTTGCCGCTCGCGCTGGTGTGGGCGGGGAGGACCGTCCCCACCCCGAGCAGGCGGACGCTGCCCGGCAGTCGGCCCTGTAAGCCCGCGACCGGCACGATCTGCCCCCCATCAAAGGCGGTCAGGTGCAGCGTCTCCCCGAAGGCCTGCGCCAGGCGGCCCATTTCCTCCTGCGCGACCTCCCGCCAGGGCGTGTTGGCGAGCAGCACCTGAGTCAAGGCGAGCAGCTTGAAGCCCAACCGGTAACGGCCTGCCAGCGTCCGGTGCAGCAACCCCATGTGCGCCAGCGAGGCAAGCAGGACGTGGGCACTGGAGGTCGGCATGCCGAGCGTCCGCGCAACTTCAGTTACGCCCCACTCGGGGCGTTCCATCGTGTACAGGTCCAGCACGGCCCTGGCCTTCTCGAACGTTCCCAGCATCCCTGTCCTCTCGGAACCGCGCACGGTGTCGCGTTGGCTTCCAATATACTGGGATGTCTGTCTTGCACTCCGTGCCCGGCTCCCCCACAGTGAGGGTGCCGTATCCCTGCATCTGCGCACTCCCCGGTCAACCCTCGTTATCGCAATTCATGCCCAGGCGGGCGGCGAAAGGGCTGGCCTGGCAGTACACCATTTCGTCACTCGGTCGCATCTGGCACTCCACTTGTCTTCGACTACCAGACCGCCAGGCGAATAACTGAAGACCCGTTGCGCAGTAGCTGAATGGGCAGCGGGGCGACGGCGCACGTCGCCCCGCTGCCCGGCCTCTGCCTTCAGAGGGGGGGGAGGTGGTGTCGGCGTTGCCAGCGGAGGTTGACC
>NZ_BAABRP010000030.1 GCF_039545055.1 Deinococcus carri | reverse complement strand
AGCCCAGGATGACTTCTTCAATCTGGTCGGGGGAAACCCCCGACCGGCTCACCGCCTCGCGGAGGACCAGGGCAGCCAGGTCGTCGGGGCGGATGCTGGACAGCGAACCACGTATCGCCCCCACCGGCGTACGCACGGCGGATACGATGACGACATCCTGGTCTTGTAGGGGCTGGGAGGGGGTAGGCATGACAGGCAGTTTCCTTTCACGAGAGGGGAGAAAAAGGGGAGAGGTTCCGGCCGTTATTCAAGCGCGCAGGGCCACCAGCTTTCCATACCCTGGGCCTGGCGAACGCCAGGGGACCGCCTGACAGTTGCGAGGTGCAAGCGGCCCTTTGGCGTCCCTTCATGCCTGGTCCGCCGCTCCCGGGCCGCTTCCGGGCCGCTGGTATGCTCGGCCCATGAGCGAGTCCCCTGCCCCGTCACGGCCCTCCCTGACCCAGCTTCCCGCCTGGCAGGCCCTCCAGGCGCACTTCGGGACGGTGCGGGAGGCTCAACTCCGTGACCTCTTCGCCGCCGAACCGGAGCGCGGCGAGCGCCTGACCGCCGAGGGCGCGGGGCTGTACCTCGACTACTCCAAGAACCGCGTGACCGACGAGACGCTGCGCCTGCTGCTGCAACTCGTGCGTGAGACGGGGGTGGAGGCGCGGCGCGACGCCATGTTCGCGGGCGAGCGCATCAACGTGACCGAGAACCGGGCGGTGCTGCACACGGCGCTGCGCGCCCCACGTGGCGCGACCGTCACCGTGGACGGCCAGAACGTGGTCCCCGACGTGCAGGAGGTGCTGGACCGCATGAGCGCCTTTGCTGACCGCGTGCGCGGCGGGACGTGGCTGGGCGCGACCGGGAAACCCATCCGCAACATCGTGAACATCGGCATCGGCGGGTCGGACCTCGGCCCCGTGATGGCCTACGAGGCGCTGAAGTATTACAGCGACCGCCGCCTCACCCTGCGCTTCGTGTCCAACGTGGACGGCACCGACCTGGTGGAAAAGACCCGCGACCTTGACCCCGCGGAGACGCTGTTTATCGTCTCCAGCAAGACCTTCACCACCCAGGAGACGATGGCGAACGCGAGGAGTGCGCGGGCCTGGCTGCTGGCCGGGCTGGGCGACGTGCCCGACGAGAACGCCGCCATCGCCCGCCACTTCGTCGCCGTCAGCACCAACGCCGCCGAGGTCGAGAAGTTCGGCATCGACACCGCCAACATGTTCGGGTTCTGGGACTGGGTGGGGGGCCGGTACTCCATGGACAGCGCCATCGGCCTCTCGCTGATGACTGCCATCGGCCCGGACGGCTTCCGCGAGATGCTGGCGGGCTTTCACGAGATGGACGAGCACTTCCGTACTGCGCTGCTGGAACAGAATCTCCCGGTGCTGCTGGGCGTGCTGGGTGTGTGGTACCGCGACTTCTTCGGCGCGCAGACCCACGCCGTCCTGCCCTATGACCAGTACCTCGCCTATTTCCCCGCCTATCTCCAGCAGCTCGACATGGAGAGCAACGGTAAGCACGTCACGCTGGAGGGGCAGACGGTGGACTACGACACCGGCCCGGTCGTGTGGGGCCAGCCGGGGACCAACGGGCAGCACGCCTTCTACCAGCTGATCCACCAGGGCACCACCCTGATTCCCTGCGATTTCCTGGGCTTCTGCCAGACCCTCAACCCCCTGCCCACGCCCGGCGGCCCGTCCCACCATGACCTGCTGATGGCGAACGTGTTCGCGCAGACCGAGGCCCTGGCCTTCGGCAAGTCGCTGGAGCAGGTGCGGGCGGAGGGCGTGGGTGCGGAACTCGCCCCCCACCGCGTCTTCGAGGGCAACCGCCCGACGAACACGCTGCTGGCCGACCGCCTCACGCCGCGCACGCTGGGCGCTCTGATTGCCCTCTACGAGCACAAGGTCTTCGTGCAGGGGGCCATCTGGAACATCAATTCCTTCGACCAGTGGGGCGTGGAACTCGGCAAGGTGCTGGCCGGCAAGATTGTGCCCGAGCTGGAGTCGGGGAGCGAGCCGGACCTGAAGCACGACTCCAGCACGAATACGCTGATCCGGCGCTACCGGGCGCGGCGGGGGTAGGGGGCGGCCAGCGACCAGCCGTCAGCGGCCAGCAGGGGAAAGCGAACGCATCCGCTTTCCCCTGTCCTGTTTTGCTCACCCCCGATGCATCCAGCGCCGCAGCAGCAGCGGTACGCCCTCCACCGCCACCACCACCAGTACGGCATACCGCAGCGCCCGCACCAGCCCGATGTCCTTGACCGCCTGCGGCAACGCCCCCAGCCCGAAGTACACGGCAAACACAATCAGCAGCCCCAGCAGCCCCACGATGATCCGCCCCGCGACGTCCCGTGGGGGCGCGAAGTCGGGCCGCGAGAACCAGAAGCCCGCCAGCAGGCCCAGCCCAGTACCGTACTCGCGCGGCGTGCCCGCTGGGAGGAAGGCGGCCACGGCCAGCAGGATCAGCGGCACTACCCACCGCAGCGCCCCCTCCTGCGAAAAGTGCCCCTGAACTGCCATCCAGGCAAAGGCGGCCCCTAGCAGCAGCCCCACCATCACGTCGCTGGGATAGTGGACGTGCAGCGCCAGCCGCGAGACGGCAATCAGGGCAATCAGCACCAGCGCGACCCCCCACATCCCGGCCCGCCCGACCTGTGCGGCCATTCCGCCCCACAGGGTCGCAGCCATCTGCGCGTGCCCGCTGGGCAGGCCGGGACCGCCTGCTGTGGCACGGGCTGCCGCGCTGGCGACCTCCGGGTTTTCGGTGAAGGGGCGGGGGAGACTGAAGCCGTACTTCAGCGCGCTGTTGACCAGGTACGAGAGGGCGAACGCCACACCCAGATTCTGGCCCCCTCGCGGCCTCACCAGCCAGGTGTACAGCGCGAGCACCACGATAAAGACCTCATCACGCCCAAGTTGCGTGACCGCCAGCCAGAAAGTTTCCATGTCCCTCTATCGTGACGCATATCTCGTTTGTGGGGAAAGAGGGGCAGCGGTTGCGGCGGCGCTAGACTGGGCAGCATGACCGTCCCGACCGACAACGTGCTGCAAACGGTGCGGCACAACTCCGACTACGCGCTGGAATTGCGGAACATCACCAAGCGCTTTCCGCTGGTGCTCGCCAACGACAACATCTCGATGCAGGTGCGCTGGGGCAGCGTCCATGCGCTGTGCGGCGAGAACGGCGCGGGCAAAAGTACCCTGATGAAGATCGTCTACGGCGCGCAGCCCCCGACGAGCGGCGAGATCGTCGTGGACGGCGAGGTCGTGAACCTCAGCGACCCGTCGCAGGCCATCGCACGCGGCATCGGCATGGTGTTCCAGCACTTCATGCTGGTGGACACCCTCAGCGTCACCGAGAACGTGATTCTGGGGGCGGAACCCAGGGCGGGCACCTCCATCGACTACGCCGGGGCGCGCCGCCGCGTGGCGGAACTGATCAGGCAGTTCGGCTTCGACCTCAACCCCGACGCGCTGGTGGGCGACCTGCCCGTGGGCCTCCAGCAGAAGGTGGAGATTCTCAAGACGCTCTACCGCGGCGCGCGCATCCTGATTCTGGACGAGCCGACCGCTGTGCTGACCCCCAGCGAGACGGACGAACTGTTCGACTTCCTGAAAAACCAGTACGCGGCCAGCGGCAACGCCGTGATCTTCATCAGCCACAAGCTGCACGAGGTGCTGCACATCAGCGACACCATCAGCGTGATCCGCGACGGCAAGATGATCGGGACCATCCCTGCCGAGGGGGCCACCACCGAGACGCTCGCCCGCATGATGGTGGGCCGCGACGTGTCCCTGAAGGTGCAAAAGGCCCCCGCCCGCCCCGGTGAGGTGGCCCTGGATGTCCGCAACGTGACCGTGAAGGGCGAACACGGCAACGCCGTGAGCAACGTCTCCTTCCAGGTGCGGGCGGGCGAGATTGTCGGCATCGCGGGGGTGGAGGGCAACGGCCAGAGCGAGCTGGTGGAGGCCATTACCGGCCTGCAGGCCGTGTCGGGCGGCGAGATCACCTACCTGGGCCACCCCGCCCGCGGTGTGCGCGAGGTGGAGGCCAGCGGCCTCTCGCACATCCCGGAGGACCGCAACGAGCGCGGGCTGGTGCTGGACATGACCACCGCCGAGAACTACATCCTGGGCGAGCACGACCGCGCGCCCTTCGCCGGGCGGCTGGGCTTCCTGAAGCTGGACGTGATCGAGGAAAACGCCCGCGTCCTCAGCGAGAAGTACGACGTGCGGCCCCGCAGTGCCAGCCTCCAGGCGGGCCGCTACAGCGGCGGCAACGCGCAGAAGCTGATCGTGGCCCGCGAGATGCGCAAGGGGCCGAAAATCCTGGTCGCCAGCCAGCCCACCCGTGGCGTGGACATCGGGGCCATCGAGTTCATCCACGCCCGCATCGTCGAGGCGCGGGACCAGGGCCTCGCCGTACTGCTCGTCAGCGCCGACCTGGGCGAGGTAATGAACCTCTCCGACCGCATCCTGGTGATGTACGAGGGCCAGGTCGTGGGCGAGGTGGACGCGGCCACCGCCAGCGAAACCCAGCTCGGCCTGCTGATGACCGGCAGCGGGGGCACCAGCGGCCGCAGCGGCGCGGTCAGCGAGAGCCAGGAGTACGGCTCACGCTGAGCGCAGGGCAAGAAGAAGGGCCGCCTCCTGATTGGGGGCGGCCTCCTTTCTAGAGATTGAGAGAGAAGGGTTACACGTCCTCGTTGGTCGTGCTGATGACAGTGCAGCTCGGGTAAACGTCCACGTTGCCCGCTGCCAACAGGCGGCTGCTGAGGTTGTAGGTCGCGGTCCCGGTGTTGACGGCCAGTTCCGCGTGGAAGGCTCCCGCCCGCTGGCTGGTGGGCGTGACGATCTTGACCTTGCCCTGGGTGGGCGTGACGATGATGGACTGCGGCAGGAAGCCATTGAGCGGGTTGGCGTTGAAGGTCAGGCGGTAGCTGCCCGTGCCGACGCCGGCCAGTTGCTGCCCGGTGGCCCGGGCGTTGTAGTTGGCGTCGTACTGGCTGGTGGTGTTGCCCCGCAGGCCCACGTCCACCGTCTGCACATTGCCCGACACGTTGAAGTACACCGACACCTGGGTCGTGGCGACCACGTTGTTGACGTTGTCACAGGCCACGAACTGCCCACTCTGGGTCCGGTATTCCGTGCGGACCTGGGTCACGTTGCCGTTCCCACTGCCGTCCGGAGCCACGCCCGTTCCGCAACTCGCCAGCACCGCACTCAGCCCCACCGCTCCCAGCAACATCTTTTTCATACCGCTCACTTTCGGCCATGAACCTGACCCCAGGGTGATGGGGCCTTGAGGGAACGTGAGGAGAATCCAAATCCAGTGTCGGAGGGCGGGGCCGCCTGTCATGCTGGAGGGATGAGGCGAAGTGCTGGCGTTCTGCTCGCGGCTGTCCTGGGGCCGGGCCTGCTGGCGGCCTGCGCGCCGACCACCACCGCCGTCACCACCCGGCTGGCGGCGGAAGCGTCCCTGCGGGGCCGCCTGCTGACGGTCACGGTGCTGAATGCCGGTCCCCACGACCTGCTGCTCGAAGATGACTGCCCCCGGCCCTTTTCGGTCGGGTTCACGGTGCTGCCCGTGTCGAGCGGCGTTGCCGGTTCCAGCGTCGGCCAGCCTTGCGTGGCGCTGGCCCTGCCTCCCCGGCTGTGGCGGGTGGGCGAGCGCGTTTCCTCCGCGATGGTGGTGGACCTGCCCGCGGGAACGCACACCTTGCAGGCCTGGGCCAGGCCGAAAGTCCGCCTGACCTCCCAGGGCCGTCCCGTGGGCGAGGTCAAGGTGTTGAACGTGGTCACGTCCGCCCTGACCGTCACCCTGCCCTGACGGGAGCCAGGCCTACTTCATGTTCAGGAAGTCCAGGATGGCCCGCGCAATCGCCTGCGCCAGCCGGTCGCGGTAGGCGGGCTGGGCCAGGCGTGGCCCCTCGACCGGGCTGCTGCCGAAGCCGATTTCGATCAGGATGGCGGCGGTGGTCGGGGAGCGGATCACGTAAAAGGCGTCGGTCTGCACGCCCCGGTTCACGGCCCCGGTCGCGCCGATCAGGTGGGCCTGGACCTTCTGCGCGAGCTGGCGCGAGAAGGCGAGCTTGGCCTGCGCGAGCAGGTCCCCCAGCAGGTTCTGGGCGCTGTTCGCCGCGCGGCGGGTGAGTTCCTGGCCGACGCTGCCGCCGCCGTTTTCCCGCAGGGCGACGCTGTTGGCCCCGGCCAGCGGCCTCCCGAAGTAATACGTCTCGATGCCCTGCCCGGCGGGGCTGGTCGAGGCGTTCACGTGGATGCTGACGTAAGCGCTGGTGTTGCGGTTGTTCGCCATCTTCGAGCGCAGGTCGAGGTCGGTGGCCTTGTCGGCGCTCAGGTCGGTGTTGCTCTCGCGCGTCATCACCACGTCCACGCCGTGCTGGCGGAGCACGTCGCGCACACGCAGGGCCACGTCGAGCGTGACCGCGTGTTCCTGCACCCAGCGGCTCTGCATGCCGGGGTCCACGCCGCCGTGGCCGGGGTCCAGCACGACCCTGGGGCGAACCGGGCCGGCGGTGCTGGCGGGGCGCGAGACGGCGGTGGGCGTAGCCGGCACCCGCGCGGCAGCGGTGCCCGTGGGCACGTCGATGACCAGCCGGGCGGGCTGGCCGTCCCTGGGCGGGATGACATTCACCTTGGCGCTGGCGTGGCCGAGTGCCAGCGTGACGGTCACGGTGCCGCCCACCACGGCGTAGGCGGTGACGCCCGGCGCATTCAGCCGTCCCTGTTCGGCGCGCAGCGTGACGCCCAGTTTCACGGTGACGCCCTGGCCGCTCACCTTCGTGCTGGGCGTGGTCTGGCGGGGCAGGTCGAACACGACCCGCGTGTAGCCGTCGTGCGTGCCCACGCGGGGGGCGGCCATCGCGCCCGACGCCGCGAGCAGCAGGAGAAGAAGAAGACGCTTCACTGCCCCCGAGTGTAGAGCCGCACACCATCCCGGCAGATGAGGAAGGCGGCCACAGGCGGGAAGGGTTATGCGGCGGGCAGGCCGCCTTGCCGCGCGAAGTTGCGCCGGAACATCCCGCTTCCCGGCTGAAACCCCGGCCGCTCGTAAAACGGCACCAGGTTGCTCTCGCAGCTCAGGTCCACGGCGTACAGGTGGTCCAGTTGCGCGAGCAGGTGCCGCATCAGCGCCGTGCCGAGGCCCTAGCCCCGGCGGGAGGCGTGGACTTCCAGCAGGGGGATAAAGGCGGACAGCACGCCGTCGCTGATGGCCTGGGCAAAGCCGACCACCTGCCCATCCTCCTCCACGGCCAGCGAGATGCGGTAGGACCGGGAAAGGAGGCGGTGCAGTGTTGCGGGGGCAGGGGGATTCGGCCAGCCCTCGAAAAAGCCGCCGAGCTGTGCGGGCGCGATGCCGTCCAGACGGGAAGTGAAGTGCATGACGACAGTCTCGACCCCTGCCACTGCATGAAGCATCCGCCATCTGGCACAGGCACCGCAGGCGTGGCTACATTCGGAGGCATGACCCAGCCCGCTGCCTCCACGCCCTCCACCGATGCCACACCTACGCCGCTGCTGTTCACGCCGCTGAAACTGCAAAGCCTGACCCTTCCCAACCGCGTGGTCGTGTCGCCCATGTGCATGTACAGCGCGCAAAACGGTCTGGCAAATGATTTTCACCTCACCCACCTGGGCCAGTTCGCGCTGGGCGGCGCGGGCCTGATCTTCACCGAGGCGACCGCCGTTTCCCCCGAGGGCCGCATCAGCCCCGATGACCTGGGCCTGTGGAACGACGATCAGCTCGTGCCGCTCGGGCACATCACCGACTTCGTTCACCGCTACGGCGGGCGCATAGGCGTGCAGCTCGCGCACGCGGGGCGCAAGGCCAGCACGTATTCCCCCTGGAAGGGCCGGGGCGCGGTGCCGGTCGAGGCGGGGGGGTGGCAGGTGCTCGGTCCCTCCGACACCGCCTACAACGCCTCTTTCCCCACGCCCAGCGCCATGACCCTGGAGGACATCCGGCGCGTGACCGCCGATTTCGCGGCGGCGGCCCGCCGGGCGCTGATGGCCGGTTTCGACGCCGCCGAGATTCACGCCGCGCACGGCTACCTGCTGCACCAGTTCCTCTCGCCGCTCGCCAATACCCGCACCGACGAGTACGGCGGGTCCTTCGAGAACCGGGTGCGCTTCCTGCTGGAGGTCGTGCGCGCGGTTCGCGCCGCCTGGCCCATGCACCTCCCCCTCTTCGTGCGCGTGAGCGCGACCGACTGGGCGCAAGGGGGCTGGGACCTCGACCAGACCGCCCAGCTCGCGAGCCTGCTGCGTTACGAGGCGGTGGACGTGCTGGACGTGAGCAGCGGCGGCCTGACGCCCCTCCAGCACATCGACGTGGAGCCGCTCTACCAGGTGCCCTTCGCGGCCCGCATCAAGCAGGAGGTGCCCGACCTGCACGTGATGACCGTCGGCCTGATCGAGACCCCGGCCCAGGCCGAGCAGGTGCTGCGCGAAGGGGCCGCCGACCTGATCGCCCTGGGCCGCCCCTTCCTGCGCGACCCCCACTGGGTCCAGCGCGCCGCGCACGAGTTCGGCGTGCAGCTCCCGCTGCCCGACGTGTACGCGCGGGCGGGGTGGTGAGACGAATTCCGGTTGAACAGTGACACAAACTGTCCAACCCGAGGGGAGTGAGGAGGAAAAAAACGGTTTTCGGGGAAGGCGTTGTCGAAACGACGCTTTCCCGCTTCGAGAATGGGTGGGGCGGAAGCCGTATGAGGGGCTACAGCGGCCCGGCCCCGAAGGGATGGTCCACCACGTACAGCCAGCGTCCGTCCCGCTGACACCTCACGACCTCCGCCGTCTGGCCCTCCAGCACGAGGGGCTGGCCGTCCTCGCCAGTGGTCGTCAGACGCCAGTGCGCCCGCAGGAGCGCGATGTCACCGGCCTGGAACGTGTAGATGTTCTCCGAGGTCATCGTGCCGCCGAGGTGCAGGAGGGCTTGCAACCCCGTTCGCATGGCCTCCGGGCCGACGGCGACCCGGCCGCCCTGCTGCACGAGCTGTCCTCCGGGTTCGTAGAGCGCGAGGAGCTGCTCGATGTCACCGGCATTGAAGGCCCGCGCGAAGGTGGCATTCATGTCGCCCGGAGCGGTGACGGTGTACGGTGTGTCGTTCATGGCGCTGGCCTCCTGATAGGCGTTCCGGTCGAGCAGGGATGCCGTCCCTGGGAAACCGGCGGGAAGGAGTAAGGAAGAAGTGCGGATTCCAGCAGGGAATGGGCTTTCGGCGCTTACCCGCAGGCTCACGGCTGGGGCTGGAATCCGTGTGAAGGGGTGGGGGAACATGGGGTCCCTACTGGCCTCGACCCTGACCCTACGCGCGCGCCGCCGCCCCGTGAAGAAGGCGGCAAAAGGAGAGGAAGTATCTTTCTGGAAACCTCACAGCGGGAAGCTCCCCTGACCCTGCCCCACGAGCACGACCGGCCCACCCCACGCCGCCCCCGCGAATGCCCGGTGGAGCAGGCGCTCGGCGTCATCGGGCACCGCTGGACGGCGCTGCTCGTGTGGCACCTGCGGGACGGGACGAAGCGGCACGCCCAGCTCGCCGCCCTGTTGCCCAGAATCACGCCCAAGGTGCTGACCGAGCGGCTCCGGACGCTGGAAGGGCTGGGCGCGGTGGAACGCACGGTCCACGCCGCCGTGCCGGTCCGCGTCGAGTACACCCTGACCGCCCACGGCCTGCGCCTCGGCCGGATTCTGGACGAGCTGGAAGCCTGGGGCAAGGACACGGAGGCCCTCGGCACGCGCCGCTGAGCGGCCCCGCGGCCGGCCAGCGTCAACGCTGCGTGCCGCTGACCTCCGCCTCCAGAATCTGCCCGTCCAGCAGGTGCAGCGCCCGGTCGGCGCGGGCCGCGAGGCGCTCGTCGTGGGTGACGAGCAGCACGCCTGCCCCCTCCTCGCGGGCGAGGTCGAGGAGCAGCCCGGCGACCACGTCCGCGTTTGCGCGGTCGAGGCTGCCGGTGGGTTCGTCGGCCAGCACGACGGCGGGCCGGGTCGCCAGGGCGCGGGCCACGGCCACCCGCTGCCGCTCTCCGCCGCTGAGCACACCGGGCAGGTCGTCCTCCCGCCCGGTGAGGCCCACGCGGGCCAGCAGCTCACGGGCGCGGGCGCTGCCGTCCTGCCCGGTCAGCAGGGCGGGCACCAGCACGTTCTGCCGCACGCTCAGGTCTTCGAGCAGGTAGTGGTGCTGAAACACCAGCCCGACCTGCCCCGCCCGCCGCTGCGCCCGCGCCTGGGTGCCCAGGGTGTCCACCCGCTCCCCGGCCCACCACACCTCGCCCGCCTGGGGCGTGTCCAGCCCGCCCAGCAGGTGCAGCAGTGTGCTTTTGCCGCTGCCACTGGGGCCGGTCACGGCGACCACCTCGCCCGCCTGGACCACGAGGCTCACGCCGTGCAGCACCGTCATGTTCCCGAAGCCGTGCCGCAGGTCGTGGGCCGCCAGTGCCGCCGCCGTCGGGGCCGGACTCGCGGGTGTGGGGGCCGGGAAGGGGCCGGGGGTCGTCACGCGGGGCACTGTAGCGCAGTGGGGGAGAAGGGCAGCGGGACATGGGGACCTGGGCAACTGACCGGCCGGGCGCTAGGATGCGCCGGATGGGCCGCCTGGATGACCTGAAACGCTCCCCCCTTTTCCAGAATGTCCCCGAGGACGCCGTGCGTGAGGCGCTGGGTGTGGTGGTCGAGCGCCACTACCAGCCCCAGGACCTGCTGGTCGAACAGGACGCGGAGGGCGAGGCGCTGCACCTGATCGTCACTGGCGTGGTGCGGGTCAGCCGCATCAGCCTGGGCAGCCGCGAGCGCGTGCTGGGCGACATCTACGCGCCGGGGGTGGTCGGTGAAACCGCCGTTCTTGCCCACCTGGAACGCAGCGCGACGGTCCGCGCGCTGACGCCGGTCCGGACCCTGATGCTGCACCGCGCCCACTTCGAGGTGATTTTGCGGCGGCACCCGCGGGTGCTGTGGAACCTGGCGGAGATGCTGGCCCGGCGCGTCACCTTCCTGAACGACGAGCTGATCGCCTTCGGCCTGAACACCGGGGCGGCCCTGGCCCACGTCTTCGCCAACCTGTACCGTCAGCGTGTGGCGGCGGGCGTGCCGGGGCCGGAGGTGCTGTCCCTCACCACCACCGACATCATGGCCCGCACCAGCAGCAGCCGCGAAACCGTCTCCCGCGTGCTGAAACGGCTGGAGGCACAGGGCATCGTGAAGGTCACGCCCCAGGCCGTCACCCTCCTCGACCTGGCGGCGCTGGAAGCCTTCTCGGTCGAGGTGGACGAGGGGGAGTGAGGGGAGAGCCGCGGCGCAGCAGCCAGGCCGCCAGACTGCCCAGCAGCGCAGCCCAGAGCAGCGTGTGCATGGGCCGTGCCGCTGACGGAACCCCCTGAACCAGCACCGCCTCGCGGGGTGCGCGGGGATTCACGTACACCGTGACTGGCCGCGTTTCTGAACCGGGAAAAGCTGGGGACAGGCTCCGCACCAACCCCACGCCGCAGTCGGGCACCCAGATGTGGAAGTCGGCAGCGGCGGCCAGCCGGGTGCCGGCGTACGCCTGGCCCTGCCAGAGGTAGCGGTATTCCAGGTCCAGCGGAGGTTTCCGGCCGCCGCAGCCCGGCGTGAACGCTTGCAGGACCTGGCCGGAAACGGGCGTCCAGCCCAGGGTCTTCAGCCCGGCGGGAACGGAGAGGGACCACAGCAGCAGCGACAGACTGCCCCAGCAGGCCAGCCCCAGCGAGGCCAGCAGCAGCGCCAGCGCCGCCAGCAGCCCCTGACCGGGGTTCGTCAGCAGACGTGCGGGCAGCCCTTCACGCCTCCTTGCGCAGCAGGATGCTCTTGAGGTACAGGCTTTCGGGCACGCTCAGCAGGTGGGGGTGGTCGGCGGGCTGGTAGGTGACGGCCACGACCTCCGCGCCGCACTTCGCCTCGCCCGCAGCTACCCGCGCGGCGTCGAGCAGGTCGTCTGGCCGGATGTAGTGGGCGCAGGTGCTGATCAGGAGGTGCCCGCCGTCCCGTAGCATTCGCAGGGCGCGCTCGGCCCCTTCCGTGAAGATGCGCTTGGCGCGTGGCACGTCGTCCTTGCGCTTGGCGAGGGTGGGCGGGTCGAGGACCACTGCGCCGAACTGGCGCTTCTCGCGCTCCAGGGCGGTCAGCAGGTCGAGCGCGTCGCCCCAGCGCACGCCCACACTCAGCCCGTTCTCGCGCGCCTCGCGCTCCAGTACGCCCAGCGCCTTCTCGTCCTTGTCGATCGCCACGGGTTTCGCCCCCGCCCGCGCCGCGTGTAGGCTGAAGCCCCCGGTGTAGGAGTACACGTCCAGAAAGGCCTCGCCAGGCTGCACCAGCGAGCGCATCAGGCGGCGGTTGTCGCGCTGGTCCAGAAAGAAGCCGGTCTTCTGCGCGTCCATCGGCGCAAAGTGCAGCGAGAGGTCGTCCTCATGGAAGGTGACGCGCTCGGGCACCTCGCCCCACAGCACGCCCGTCCGCAACTCCAGCCCCTCGCGGCGGCGCTCGCCCGTGTCGCTGCGCTCGAAGGCGGAGGCCGCGCCCGTTTCCTCGCGCAGGGCACGCACGATCAGGTCGCGGTGGCGCTCCACGCCCGCATTCCTGAACTGCACGCTCAGCACGTCCCCGAACTGGTCGGCGATCACACCGGGCATCCCGTCGGCCTCGGCGTGCAGCACGCGCATCGCGTCCGTTCCGGTGATGCGTCCCGCCCGCCGCGCCAGCGCCGCCCGCACCCGCGAGCGGTAGAACTTCAGGTCAATGTCGTCGCGCCCCCAGGTCAGCATTCGCAGCGGGGTGGCCCCCTGCGGGTTGAAGTACCCGCGCCCGACCATGCCCCCATCGGGCGAGCGCACCTCCACCACCTCGCCGGGCGTGATGCCCGCGTCCGCTTCCGCGATGTCCCCGGCGTGCCCGAACGGGTAGCGGCCCGCGATGCGCCGCACTGCCCCCGGCTTGAGCGTCACGCTGCTGAGTTTGCCTGCCCTGGTCATCCGTGCAGGGTAGCAGCGCGGCGCGGGGAGGAGAGAGGCGGCTCTCACCCGGCCCCACGTCCCGCGCCCGCCGCGTTACGCTGACGCGCATGGAGTTCCTGCGGCTCATCCACGGGTATCAGTTCAACAACGCCCTCGCGCTGCTGTTTCCCACGCCCTACGCGCTCGTCACGCTGATTCTGTTCCTGTGGAGTTTCGGCCCCGCCATCAAGGCGCAGGTGCGCCTGGGCTTCCTGGTGTGGCTGAGGATTGTCTGGGCCTTGACGCTGCTGCCGGTCGTGACCGGGGTGATTCTGGCCGTGGGCGGCGAAAAGGTCCCCAGCGCGACCAGAGCGAGTGCGGCCTATCTGCGCGAACACTGCCCGGCGGTGGGAGACTTCAGCAGGTACTGCCTCCCCGTAGACCCCAGCCGCGACTGGGAACACCTGATGTACACGGCCTTTGCGCTGCTGAGCCTGTACGTGATCGAGGTGCTGGTCAAGGGACGCATGATTCCGCACCGCACGGGCCTGCGCTTCCTGCCGGTCGCCACGCTGTTCCTGTACGGCTGCGCGTACATGGTAGGCCGGGTGGCGGTATTTCCGGGCAGCACGCCGGGGACGTGAGGCGCAGTGAGCTATGAGCGGTGAGCTTTGAGCTATGAACGGGCACCAGGCAGCTTTGGCTTCTGGCATCTGCCGTCTTTTTCATAGCTCATGGCTCACAGCCCTTATCCTCTCTTCCATGATCGACATTTCCCGCCAGCTCACGCCCGGCCACCCCAACTGGCCGGGGGACGCGCCCTTCCGGGTGACGCCGGGCGCACGCATCGCGCAGGGCGACAGCGTGAACACCGGCGAACTCTGCACCAGCACCCACACGGGCACCCACGTGGACGCCCCCTGGCACTACTCGGCCACCGGGGCGCGGCTGGAGGAGGTCGGCCTGGACGCCTACCTGGGCCGCTGCCGGGTGGTGACGGTGCGGCCGGAGGGGGGCCTCGTTCCGGTTGTGGCGCTGGACAACCTGCCGGACACCCTCCCGCCCCGGCTGCTGCTGCACACCGGCCAGCCTGCCCACTGGGAGGCCTTCCCGGAGGATTTCGCGGCCCTGGACCCCGCCTTTGTGCGGGAGGCGGCGCGGCGCGGCGTGCGGCTCCTCGGCACCGACAGCCCCAGCGTGGACCCACTGACGAGCAAGACGCTGGACGCGCACCATGCCTGCCTGGAAACAGGCACCCTGATTCTGGAGGGCCTCAACCTCAGCGCCGCACCTGACGGCGAATACGACCTGATTTGCCTCCCGCTGCCGCTGGTGGGGGTGGACGGTGCGCCCGCCCGCGCGGTTTTGCTGCCCGCTGGCACTCTCCCTGGAGGTGCAGAATGAGACGCGACCTCTTCGCCATGCCGCCCGGCATCTATCTCGACGGCAACAGCCTGGGCGTGATGCCGCACGCCGCCCGCGAGGCTGTGTTACGCCGCCTAGACGAATGGCAGCGCGACGCGGTGAGCGGCTGGGACGCCTGGTTCGGGCTGGTGGAGTCGCTCTCGCCGCAGGTCGCGCGGCTGGTGGGGGCACGTCCAGCGGAAGTTATCGCCACCGGAAGCATCACGGCCAACCTGCACGCCCTCCTCGCCACGCTCTACCGGCCGGAGGGTGCAAGGCGGCACCTCGTCGCCACCTCGCTCGACTTTCCGTCTGATGTGTACGCCCTGCAAAGTTGGGCCGAGCGGTATGACGCCGAACTGCGCCTGATTCCCAGCCGCGACGGCCACACCCTGCACGAGGAGGACATCCTGGCCGCTTTCGGGGACGACGTGGCGCTGGCCCTGCTGCCGACCGTGCTGTACCGCAGCGGGCAACTGCTCGACGTGCCGGGCCTGACGCGGGAGGCGCACGCGCGGGGCCTGCTGATTGGCTGGGACGCCGCGCACGGTATCGGCAGCGTGCCGCACGACTTTCACGCGGCGGGGGCCGACTTCGGCGTGTGGTGCCACTACAAGTACGTGAACGCCGGCCCCGGTGCCCCCGGCGGCCTCTACCTGCACGAGCGGCACCATGATCGCGTGCCCGGCCTGCGCGGCTGGTGGGGCCACGACAAGGGCACCCAGTTCGAGATGGCGCACGCCTTCCGGCCCGCATCCGGTGCGGGGGCCTACCAGCTCGGCACGCCGCCCATCCTGGCCCTCGCGGCGCTGGAGGGGGCGCTGACCGTCTTCGACGCGGTGAGCATGGACGAGGTGCGGGAGCGCAGCCTGGCGCTGACCTCGCACCTGATGGCCCTGGCCGACGCCCACCTGCCCGAGGTGCGCGTCGTCACCCCCCGCGAGCCTGAGCAGCGTGGCGGGCACGTCGCCCTGGCCCACCCGGAGGCACACGCCCTCAGCCTGGGCCTGCGGGCGCGCGGTATCACGCCCGACTTCCGCCAGCCCGACATCCTGCGCCTGGCCCCCGTGGCGTTGTACAACACCGAGGCCGAGGTCGAGGAGACGGTGCGCGTCCTGCGCGAACTGCTGGACACGGGGGCACACCGGGCGGTAGAGGCGGCGGGGCTGGTCACGTAGGGCGGTGCCCAGAAAGGTTCGCAACCTTTCTCGGCCGAACGAAGTGAGAAACCGTGATAAGGGCGGCGTGAAGTGGAGTTGCTGCCCAGGACACGCGGCAACGGCTGGGGTGCGCCGCCCTGGGGCTGAAGCCTGTCCACAGGTGGCGGGCCACACCTGGGCGGCCCGCCGTTACCCTGGGGCATGGACGGCACCCTGCTCGGCTTCGTGGTGTTCTCGCTGCTGCTGACGATCACGCCGGGCGCGGACACGGCCCTGGTCACGCGGGCGGCGCTGGCGGGTGGGCGTTCGGCGGGCTTCGGGGCCGTGCTGGGCGTCTCCAGCGGCCTGCTGTTTCACGCAACCCTCAGCGCCCTGGGCCTCAGCGTGATTCTGAGCCGCAGCGCCGCGCTGTACGAGGGGGTCAAGCTGGCGGGGGCGGCGTATCTGCTGTATCTGGGGGTGCGGGCCTGGCTGGACGCCCGCCACACGGCCCAGACTCCGGTGGGCGAGGCGCGGCCCCTGGGGTTTCTGGCCGCGTTCGCTCAGGGCCTCACCACCAACGTGCTGAACCCCAAAGTTGCCCTCTTCTACCTGACGGTGCTGCCGCAGTTCGTGCCGCCGGGAGCGGGTGCCCTGCCCCACGCGCTGGCGCTGGCCCTGATTCACTTCACCTGGGGCGTGCTGTGGCTGGGCACGCTGGTGCTGCTGATCGGCACCCTGGCCCCCCGGCTGCGCACGCCGCGCGTCCGTGCCTCGCTGGAACGGGTGACGGGCGGCGCGATGGTGCTGCTGGGCCTGCGGGTGGCGCTGGGGCGGTAGGTGGCCCGTGGAAAAAGAGGGGGCCTTCTCGGCAGGCTGCCGGTCACCCACCCCACAGCTCATACGGATTCCGTCCAATTCCTGAACAGTCGGGAGGGCACCGCCTGTTCATCCATCTCCCGAAATCCGCCCTTGTTCCTTCTCCCTCTGGTCGGATTTCCGGGTGTGTTCAACACCCTTCAATCGGAAGCAGTATCAGAAGCCGAACGCTTCCAGCACCGCCTTGGGCGTGCGTTTGGGCCGCCCCGTCGCCGGGTCCACCCACACCCACTCGGTCTGACATTCGGCAAAGCGTTCGCCGTCTGTGCCGTCTTCCGTCGCACGGTCGAGGGTGTAGGCACGGGTACTCCGCACGCCCGCACTCTGCGTCAGGGCGGTGCGAATGCGGAGGCGGTCACCCAACAGCGCGGGCCGGTGGTACGTGATGACGTGCTGCCGCGCGACCGGGACGGCCCCGAGTTGGGTCAGGGCCTCGGTGCCCATGCCCAGGCTCAGCGCGTGGGCGCGGGCGACCTGCTCGCACCAGCCGAGGTACACGGTGTTGTTGACGTGGTTCAGGTCGTCGAGGTCGCCGGGCTGCACCGTGACCGTCATCTCGTACCTGCGCTGGGGCGGCAGGGTGTCCCACAGGGCATCGGCGTCGGGCAGGTCAGGCTTCAAGCGCCCGCCTCCCTGGCCCCACTCACCTCATCCCAGAGCGCGCTCACGGCCCGCGCATTCTCCAGGTCGAGGGCCGTCACGCCCCCCGCGTCGTGGGTGAAGTAGTTGACGCGCACCTTGCGGAAATAGATATGCAGGTCCGGGTGGTGGCCCCGCGCCTCGGCCAGCGCGGCCACGCGCACCGCGAAGTCCACACACGCGGGGTACGAGTCGAAGTGGAACTCGCGGAACAGCTTGCCGTCGTCGCCCCACCAGCCCTCCGGCTTGAGGTCCTGCACATCGCCGTCGGTCAGCTTGCGGGCCGGGTCATAGCCCAGGCGGGGGTCATACAGTTCGGGGCACATGCCCGTCATGCTACGGGAGGGCCGGGCCGCGAAAGGGGGTGTGGGACGCGGTGCAGCGGCTACTGCCCGGCCAGCCCCAGATACCGTACCGGCCCCGACTGGCCCACCACGGCGGTGATGGTGTGTGCGCCCCGCTGGAACTGGTAGGCCTGACTCCGCGCCGTTTTCTGTGCCTTCACGCTGCGGTAGCCGCTCTTCTGGAGGCCTGCCAGGAGGCGCTCCACCTGAAGGTCCCCCGCCCGGTTCGGGTCCAGGGCGTACATCTCGGTCCACTTGGCCCCCGCCATGCTGTGCTGGAAGGCGAGGTAAAGCGGGCCGCAGATCGGCGTGGTGTGGCTGGCGTCCTTGAACAGCCCATTGGCGACGTACCCCGGTTTGACCGGGCAGGCGAGGGCGGCGGCGGGCAGGGTGAGTGCGGCGAGGAGGAGAAGCTTCTTCACAGGTGGAACCTCCGGGAAGAGATGTGGCGTCGTTTCCCGGTTGGTCATATCTGCTTGCCGGGCCTGTCTGGTCCGGTTAACGTGAGTCTCGTATGAAAAATCTCAGCCTTCTGCTGCTCGCCGGTTCCGCCCTGCTGCTCGCCTCCTGCAACATGAACTCGGTCCCCCAGCCTGAAGCGGTCTCGGGCCAGGTCAAGGAACTGAGTCCTACGGCCTCGGGTGCAGTGACGTACACCGGCTGGAGCGGTGGTGCCGGTAAGGTCATGGCCTCGGTAGAGGGCAAGGACAACCTCGTCACTGCTGATCTCGCTGCCGACGGCAAGTTCAGCCTGACTCTGCCCAGGCTCGACGCCTCGCTGCTCTCGCCGATGGATCTCTCATCGGAGCTGCCCGACGGCTGCACGGGGAGCCTCAAGACCTCCGGTGCGGGCGATGCACGCGGGAACGCGGCCTCCTTCGACGTGCAAGCGGGCAAGAGCGGCATGATTGCTCCGGCCGCCTTCCAGATGTCGAACAGCAGCATCAACATCTCCTCGGGCAGTTACGTCTACGTCGACAAGGCCGTGGGCCTGTCGGGCAAGATCAACTGCACCGAGGAAGGAGTCGGCGTCACGGGTGACATCAACCTGCAACTACGCGCGGGCTGGAACAAGGTAACGTTCACGATTTCTGCAACGGATCAGGGCGGCAATATCAGCCTCACGACCGGTTCGGTGCCCGCGCAGTGGGTGTACCTGGAGGGTGGTTTGGCCTTCCCCATCAGACAGCAGTCGCTGAGCGGCTCGGCCCTGGCGCAGCCTGCCTTGAAGGTGGCCCGGACGCTCCCCTTCTTCCGCTGACCTCTCCTTCCCCCCGGCCGCCCTGCCACCTGTGCGGGGCGGCCCTGGTTTGCCACCCGATTGCAACCCTCATTCCGCCCACAACAGAACGGCGTGCGCTATCCTCCGCCCATGCCGGTGGGAGTGCCTCAGAGCGTGCTGAAGGGAACGGGGTCGGGGGTGCTGCCGCCGATGCTCGAACAGTACGTGGCCCTGCGCGACGCCCACCCCGAGTTTCTGCTTCTTTTTCAAGTCAGCGAGACAGAATTAGGAAACTAAACCCGCAGCACCACCTCCAGCACCCCACCCGGCGCGATGCTCAGGCGTGTGCCGGAGCGCATCAGCACCTCCCGCGTCGGGCTGCCCTCGCGCA
>NZ_BAABRP010000029.1 GCF_039545055.1 Deinococcus carri | reverse complement strand
GGTGGGGATGGCGAGGAACTCGTCTGCCAGAATGCGAACGCGCTCCCCCGGAATCTGTGACTTTGACACGCCTAGATTCTCTCGGCTGGGAGCGCTTCGCCGTCGTTATGCAGGTGCAACTCCTGAGCCTTGGGCAGCCAGCTGTCGAAATCCTCAGCACTCAGGCCGCCCTTGGTCTTGTTGAGCTGATAGCGCTCGTAGCGCACCCGCCAGACTTCGGTCGGGGACGCGGCGTCAATCCGCGCCCGGAAGGCGTTGTATTCGTCGGTGGTCAGGTGGGGAAAATCGGCATGCTCAATCTGCCCGGTGGCTCCATCCTGCGGGGCGTTCCGGGAACGGTTCAGATAGTCGGCCTCCTGCAAGCGCAGTTCCCGCGCCTCGGCCACCAGGCGCTGAGCCTTGGGGTCCGTCTTCGGGAGGTCCCGCGCCTGCTGCTCACGCCAGGTCGCCATGTCGGCATGCTTGCGCGCTTCCAGTTCCAGCTCCCAGCGCCGCCCTCCCACCTGGGTGGTTTCGCTGTTGAGCAGGCGCTGAACGCGGTTTTTCAGTCCACCGGGCAGGCTGGTATCTGCGCGGGCCTCCACCGCATACCGCTGGTGGATCTGCACGTCCTGTGGGTGAGACGAGGGAGACATGTCCACGCGAGTGCGGCCCTGACGGTAACCGCTGATGCGGGTGGTGTTCTTCGCCAGAGTCGAATCGACCCCAGTGGGCATGACTCCACGCCGATTCCCCGAGACGTTGTTGATGTGGTCGCCCGCAGTGGTGCCGAAGCGTTCCCCCGCCGCGTGCATCGTGTTCTGCACGGCCCCGACTCTGCCTGGCAGGCGGGAGGCCGCAGCTCCCGTCCCGCTGGCGATGGCGTACATCATGATCGCCTCGGGGCTGGTCAGATTCTTCAGGGCGTCACTCAGGCTGCTGCCGGTGGCGAGGTCGCCCATCACGTTGCCGCCCAGGTCGAAGGCGCTGGAGACGCCGAACCCCGCGACCTTCTGGGTCAGGCCCTCGCCCAGCAGCCCGGCCCGGCCGAGGCCCTGGCCGATGGCCCCGCCCGCGCCCCCGATGGCCCCGCCGACGGCCCCGATCAGGGCGGCCTTGCCGATGCCGTCGAAGAGGCTCTTCTGGTTCCCGGCGGCCACCCCGATGTTGTCGATGGCGTTGTTGCCGATCTGGGTCACGGCCCCGGCCGCGGCCCCCACGATGGCCCCGCCCACGACTGTGCCGATCACGCCCGCCGCGGTGGCCCCGGCTCCGAGTGCTCCCGCCAGTGCCCCCACGGCCCCGATCACCAGCGGCCCGGCCAGCACTGCGACCACGATCACCACCGCGACCACCAGCGCAATCTTGACCCAGCCCTTCCAGCGGGGCTGAACCTGCGCGGCGGCCTTCTCGGCCTGAGCATTGATGGCCGCATCGAGCTGCGAGAAGCTGGCGCGAAGCTGCTCGATCAGTGCCCCCGCGCTGGCGGCCAGCTTGCCCTCCAGCCCGGTCCTGGCCTGCTCGAACAGGGTGCTCAGGTGTTGATGGGCAGCCTCGAACTCGGCGTGGGCCTGGGCGGCGGTGGCCGCGCTGCTGCGCCCGTGGGCCTGCTGCAACTGGGCAAAGGTCTGGAGGGCCTGGCCCACCAGCGCCTGACTGGACTGGCGGAAGCCCTGCGCGCTCTGGCTGGCCTGGGCCGCGCCGCTTCTGGCCGCCGCGCCGAGGCTGCCCTCGGCCTGCGCCGCGCCCCGGGCCAGGCCCGCGGTGACGTGGCCCACCCCGCCCCGCAACTGCGCCTGGGCACCCGTGACCATCCGGCCGATCTGCGCCTCGGCCCCGGCCAGCGCGCGCCTGAGCGCCCTGGGATCGGGAGCCTGGCTGCTGCGCACCTGCGTGCCGAAGCGGTTCAGGGTGCGGTCGAGCTGCCGCGCCACCTGCGTGACGCTGCGCTGGAGGCCCCGGACGGCCTGATCCGCCTGCCCGTCGAGGGCCTGGGTCTGCTGCGCCGCGGCGTGGGCGATGGCGGCGAGCTGGGTGCCCTGGGTCTGCCCCAGCCCTGCCAGTACGCCCTGAAGCTGCGTCTGGAGCGCCTGGTTCAGCTGCGCCTGGGCCTGCTGAATCTGGCGGCGCGTGCGGGCCTCGTCGTCACCGAGCTTTCGCTGGGCAGTCTGGAGGCGGGCTTGCAGACCCGCGCGGGTCTGCCTGGCCGTGGCCTCGATGGCGGCGAGGTCCCTGCCCAGGCCGCCGTCCGGGGCGAGAAGCTGCGCGGCCTGCTCGTTGCCCTGCTCGGCGTAGCCTTGCTGGTAGGCGCGGCCCACCTGCCGGGCGGCATCGGCGCGGGCCTTCCAGCGGTCGTCGGTGAGGGGGCCGTCCCAGAAGCTGTCGTCCTTGCCGGTCACGTTGGCCAGGTAGGCGCTGGCGCGCGCTTCTGCATGGGCCAGCGCCTCGCCGCCCACCGTGACGCCCCCCGCGCGGTAGCGGGCCGCGCCCTGCTGGTAGGCGGCCGTCACCCCGCTCTTCTGCGCGCGGGTCCGGGTGTCCACCTGCCGCAGCGCGCGGGTGTGGTCGGCCTTGAGCCTGGTCCTGGCCGCCTGGGTGCTTTTCGGCAGGGCGGCCAGGGCGGCGGTGGCCCTGGCCTGAAGCTGCCCGTGCGCGACGGCCGCCTGGGTGCCCGCCTGTGTCCGCATGGCCGCGATGTTGGCCCGCAGCGCAGCCTTGTGGCGTCGGGCACTGGCCTGCACCCGGCTCCTGGCCCCCTGTGCCGCCGCACGCACCTGCGCGCCCAGCTTGCCGCTCAGCGTCTGGAGGCGGCCCGCCTGGGCGCTGCCCCGCTTCAGGAACCCGCCCACCAACTTGTTGGCCTGGGTGCGGCGTTTCTCGGCGTCGCGCAGGACCTGTCTGGGATTCAGCCGGGCCGCCTTCAGCTTCAGCGGGTCCAGCCGCGGCTTGGCGAAGGCGGCGGGCATGACCTTCGTGGACGGTGTGGTGGGCCGTTGGAGAGACAGGCGGCGCGGCGCGGCGACCTGCAAGGCCGTCCGGACGCTGCTCCTGCCCGCGCCGCTCTGGCGCGCGGTGGCCTTGACGGCGGGGACCCTGGGCGGAACGGCGTGCATCTGGGGCAGGGGACCCCGGACGGGCCGCTTGCGGGCTTCCATCTGCCGGGTGGGGGCCTGGACCGGTGGCGGGGCGGCCGGCCGGACACTTCGCTGGGGGTTCAATCTAACCTGGGCCTGGACAGCCGCCCGCGGGGTGCTGCGGTTGAGCTGCGCGGCACGCTGGGCCTCCGGGTTGGCGGCGGGGTCGCCCTGCGGGGAGGCCGCCCCGGGGGGATGCAGCCGCCGGGCAGGCGGCGACTCGTGCTGCGGCTCGGGGCGCGGGTTGGTCGGGGACGGGCGTTCGAACTTGAGCATTCGACCCTCATCGGTGCCCCTGGGGCATCTGGATGGGCGGGATGGGAGGACGCCGGACTAAAGGTGTGACTATCCTAACACTGGCTCCCCTGACATTGGCTCCATGGTGGCGAACGGGGCAGGCGACCCCGCCACTTTTCCGCGCCCCATCCACGCGGCCCTCATGCTCTAATCGCGGCTATGGCCGCCCGCCGCCCACGCCGCGTTCCGCCCCTGCGCCGCGCCGCCCTGGCCGGCCTGCTGCTGGTGTCCTCCTGGCCCCCCGCCGCCGCCCAGAGTGCCGAGCAGACCTGCACCCTGCCGGTCAGCCCTCCCCCGGACCAGACGCGGGTGGTGTTCCTGCTCGACACCTCCGGCAGCATGGTGGGCCAGGGCGACAGCGTCGCCAACATCTTTGCCGCGGTCCAGGGCGCGATCCTGCGCGGCATGCGGGCCACCACCGCGCCCGGCACGGTCGAGATCGACACCTTCGACCGGGGACCGCGCCAGCGCGCCAGCTTCCTGTGGCCGGCCGAGCGCGCCGAGTTCGAGCGCACCGTGAACGGCCTGGAGGCGAACGGGGCCAACACCTGGCTCTACCGCAGCATGGAGGCCCTCTTCGGGCGGCTCTCCCCGCGCGCCCAGGTGGCGACCACCGTGTACGTCGTGACCGATGGGCGCGACAACGACCCCGGCGGGGCGACCATCCAGAGTGCGCTGGACGCCTTCGACCTGTCGCGCGGCCCGTTCGACAAGCTGTACTACGTGGCGCTGGGCACGGCCGTGCCGCAGAGCGTCAAGCAGGCCTTCGCGCGGACCACCTTCGCCCAGGCCATCGAGCTGCCGGTGGGCCAGGCTCCCGACTTCACCGCCGTGACGCTCACGCCGGGGCTGGTTACGGTGGGGCCGACCGGCAGCTTTCCCTACCGCCGCCCGGCGGGCACCACCCTGGAACTGGAGTCCGGGCGCATCGGGGACGCCGCCGTGACGATCAGGAATTCGCGCGGGGCCGGCGAGCGCGTCGACCTGGACATCCAGGGCACCGTGCCCGCGGGCAGCGTTGGCTACATGTGCGCGCAGCTCCCGGACGCCCGCCAGAACGTGCTGCTGCGCTTCGACCAGGACACGCCCCGGCGGCCCGGCTCGGCGGCCCCGCTGCCCCCCACGCTGGGCAGCCTGGTGCTGCTCAACCCGAAGCTGGACCGCGTGCTGTCGCGCGGCGAGCAGGCGGTGCTGCATTACCGGGCGGTGGGCGGCCCCGTCACGGTCGAGGTCGCCGCCGAGCCGCCCGAACTGGGTGCCCGCCTGCCCGACCAGACCGTCAGCCTGCTCGAAGGCGAGCGGGTGGACCTGACCGTCACCGACCGCAGCCTCGCGGGGGGCCAGGAGGCCGCGCCGACGCTGCGCCTGAATGACCGCACACCCATGCGGGTGCCCAGCTTCGTGGGCGAGATTCGCCGGCCCTTTCCGTGGTGGTGGCTGCTGCTGCTGCTGTTGCCGCTGCTGTGCCTGCTCTTCCTGCTGGGGCGGGCGCGTCGCACCTTCGTGCCCTATGCCCTGTCGGTGAACCGGGCGCTGGTGGTCTTCCTGCACGATCGCCAGGGCCGGCGGCGCAGGGCCGTGCTGCGGCGTGACCAGACCGACATCGGTGCCGTTTTCCGCGAGGAGCGCCTGCGCGGCCTGGTGCTGGAGCGGTACCGCCCCGAGCCGGAGGAGGAGGTGGTGCTCGACAACAGCGACATGAGCAGCATCCGCGACTACGCGGGCCAGCGGCTGCGCCGCGCCGCCCGACTGCTGGCCCAGCCCGACACCCTGCGCCTGCACAAGCACGGCCGCGAGGAGGGCGACTTCCTGCAACTTCAGGAGACGCTGGCGCTGGGGCAACTGTACGTGTTCACCGACTACACCCCGCCCCGGGTTCGCCAGCGCCCCGCGCCCCCGCCGCCCGAGCCGCCCATCGACGTGATCGTGTCGCTGCTCGACGGCCCCCGGATGCAGGAACTGGAGCTGCCGCTGGACGACGTGGACCTGGCCGACGTGTTCGGCAACGAGGACCTGCGCGGCCTGGTCGTGCGCCGCGAACCCGGCCTGCTGCGCCTGCGTGCCCTGCGGCCCGAGATGCGCCTGCGCCACATCAGCCGCGAGTTCTACCCCGGCGAGGCCCTGCCCCTGGCGGTCATGCTCGACCTGCGGGCGGGTGATCCGGGGAATGGAACCCGTGCCTACCAAGTCCGCATCCGCGACAAGGCCTCCCTGGACCGCTACCGGCGCTGACCCGCCTGCCGGGTGCCTCCCCCCCGCGCCCTTCCCGCCCGCCATTCTCACGGCACGGGAAGGGCGTGGGCTGCAATCCTGCCCGTCTGCCCTCCAAGAGAAATCCTGACCTCAAAGTCAATTCCCTGTGCCCTCCTTGACCTCCCGTTCTCCAGGACAGAACACACCGCTTCTCGCGTTTTTGATGGAGCGGTGTCGGCAGACACGCGGTCAATGCCTTTGAACACGGTCCAAACTTTCATTCAATGTGAAACGAAAAAAAGGGGAGAGGCCTGCGGAGTCTCTGGTGGCCCGTCAAATCTTATTGACTCCTCCCTGATGGGCCTCTATTGTGGCGCACATAGTACAGAGTAGGAGCAGCGTACCCGGCAGCAAGTTCCTTTCAGAAGAAGGTGGAGGTCATGCCCGAATATCTGTCGCCAGGTGTCTACGTCGAGGAGACGTCGTCGGGACCACGTCCCATTGAGGGGATCAGCACCACGACGGCGGCCTTTCTGGGCTTTGCGCCCTCGGGGCCGGCCAATACCCCGGTGTTTATCGCCAACTGGACCCAGTACCTCGAAACCTTCGCGTCGCGCGACCCCGACGGGTCCTATAACCCGCATATGCCGGGCACCTACCTGTCGCACTCGGTGTACGGCTACTTCAACAACGGCGGCACCCGCTGCTACGTGACCCGCCTAGTGCCCCCGCCCAAGGACGTCAAGGACGGCAAGACCGTCGAGATGCCCAAGACCCTGCAACTGCCCACCCGCGCCTCCAAGGCGGTGGCGTCGCTGACGGTCGGGGCCAGGGGCGCGCCCAACAGCGACGTGAGCGTGGAGGTGCAGCCCCCCACCCCCACCGAGCAGGACCCGCAGCCCCAGGACGGCACCTTTACCCTGCGCGTCCGGGTCAACGATCAGGAAGAGACCTTCGAGAACGTCTCGATTGCCAAGAAGCACCCCCGCAACGTGGTCGAGGTGGTCAACCAGCAGAGCCAGATCATCGAGATCACCGAGCAGGCGACCGCGGGTGCCCTGGCCGAGCGCGTGCCCGAATTCGGGGCCTTCGTGATCCACTCGGGCTTCACGCCCACCAGCGGCACGCTGGCCCTCCAGAGCAACCACTTCGTGGGCAGTGTCCACGACCGCTCGGGCATCGAGGGCATGGAGATCGCCGAGGACGTCTCGATGATCTGCGCGCCCGACCTGATGAGCGCCTACCAGAACGGCCTGATCGACCACGACGGCGTGAAGTCGGTGCAGCGCGCGATGATCGACCACTGCGAGCGCAACCGCAACCGCATCGCCATTCTGGACCCGCTGCCCGACCTCACGCCGCAGCAGGTCAAGCGCTGGCGCGAACACGACACCAATTTCGACTCCAGTTACGGGGCGCTGTACTACCCCTGGGTCAAGATCAACGGCCCCGAGGGCAAGCCGATCATGGTGCCGCCCAGCGGGCACGTCGCGGGCATCTTCGCCCGCAACGACACCGAGCGCGGCGTTCACAAGGCCCCCGCCAACGAGATCGTGCGCGGCGCGCTAGACCCCGCCATGCAGATCACCAAGAGCGAGCAGGACATCCTGAACCCCATCGGCGTCAACTGCATCCGCAGCTTCACCGGCATGGGTATCCGAGTGTGGGGCGCGCGCACGCTGGCGAGCGACGCCCGCTGGCGCTACGTGTCGGTGCGGCGGCTGTACAACTACGTCGAGAAGAGTGTCGAGCGCGGGACCCAGTGGGCCGTGTTCGAACCCAACGACGAGGAGCTGTGGGCCAAGCTGCGCCGCGACATCACGGCCTTTTTGACCATCGTCTGGCGCAGCGGCGCGCTGTTCGGCAAGACCGCCAGCGAAGCCTTTTATGTCAAGTGCGACGCCGAACTCAACCCGCCCGAGGTGCGCGACCTGGGCATGGTGTACGTCGAGATTGCCATCGCGCCCGTGAAGCCGGCCGAGTTCGTGATCCTGCGCTTCGGGCAGTTCGCGGGCGGCGGCCAGTAAGCCGCCTTTCCGGCCCGGCCGACCAGCGACGCAGGCTGTACCGGAGACTCCGCGCGCACCCAGAGGTTTAGAGTAAGCACAGGCCCTTCGTTCCCATTCTCAGCCCCAGGAGGCAGACATGACCATGACGCACCGTGACCCGTTGGTGGCCGCCTACTTCGCCGTGGACTTCCAGAACGGCGTGACCGGCGCTTTCCGTGAGTGCACCGGCCTGGGCAGCGAGAGCCAGGTGGTGGAGTACCGCGCCACCGACGAGCGTGGCAAGCCCATCCTGATCCGTGAGCCGGGAACCATGAAGTACACCGACATCACCCTCAAGCGCGGCATCACCGACAGCATGGACATGTGGCAGTGGCGCAAGCAGGTCGAGGACGGCGACATCGACGGCGCGCGGCGCAGCGGCACGATCACGCTGTACAACCAGCGCGGCGAGGCGATCGCCCGCTGGACCTTCGAGCGTGCCTGGCCGCAGAAGCTCAACGGCCCGACCTACGATGCCAAGACGAACGAGGTCGCCATCGAGGAACTGACCATCACCCACGAGGGGTACAAGCGCGTTCAGTAACGGGCAGCCGGGCGGGCGGGTGGGCCGCTATGGCCCCCGCCCGCCGCTCCACCCCAGGTTCCCCATATCATAGCCCCCACACCACCGCTGAACCCGCCGCAGGCTGGAGCTGACCTTGACCGCCTTCGCTACCTATCACGAGTTCCTGCTGCCGCTCGGGTACGCCGACGCGGCGGGGCGGCTGCATACGCGCGGCGTGATGCGGCTGGCGACCGCGCTCGACGAGGTCGAACCGCTGGGAGACGCCCGCGTCAAGGACAACGAGGCCTTTTTCGGGATTCTGCTGCTGAGCCGCGTCACGCTGCAACTCGGGGAGTTCGCGCCGGTGCCCCCTGAGGTGATCGCGGGACTGTATGCCGCCGACTTTGCCTATCTGCAAGCGTTCTACGCGGCCATCAACGCGCCGGGCAGCGGTGCCCCGGTGCTGGCCCCCCTGCCCATGCCCGCCACCGCGCCGCCCGCCAGCATCGAGGCCGTCTGTCCACAGTGTGGGGCCGAACTGATTCTGGACCTCGAGCCGGCTCCCCTGCCGGATACCCGTGAGGTTTCTGTGCCATGAGTAAGCCTGCATCCCCTGCCGCCCCACCGCCCACTGCCGCCCGGCCCGCTGCCGGGTCTGGCGGTGACGTGGCCCGGCCAGGCGGTCCCAGCGTGGGGGCCAGCCGCAGCGCGCCCGCCATCGACGTGCAGGTTCTGGCCGACAAGGTCTACCGCCTGTTTCTGGCCGACCTGAGCTTGCAGCGGCGGCGCGCGAACGGCCGAAAGGAGTAAGGGGAGATGGAGATAGACGCCCGCCCCAAGGTGGAGCAGCACAAGGGGACGATCGCCAACGTCAACTGCCGGTACTACGTGAAGATCAACGGCGTGGAGAACGCGGTGTTCTCCGAGGTCAGTGGCCTTCAGATGGAAACCGAGCTGTTCGAATATGCCGAGGGCGGCAACAACGAGTTCATTCACCGCCTGCCAGGCCTCACCAAAGTCGGCAACGTGACCCTCAAGCGCGGCATCAGCGTCGATAACGAGCTGTTCCGGTGGTACCTGCGCATCGCCCAGGGCATCATGGACCTGCGGACCGTGACCATCGCCGTCTACGGCACCCAGCAGCGCAATTATCCGGTGCAGCCGGTGGTGCGCTGGGAGCTGCTGAAGGCCTTTCCCTGCAAGTGGAGCGGGCCGCAGCTCGCGGCCAATGGGGAGACCGTGGCCGTGGAAACCATCGAACTGGCGCACATGGGTGTGCTGGCCGTGAACTGAGGCCGGGGACGGAGCCAGGCATGCACATCCCCACCCTGCTGGAACGTGCGGAGGCCCTGCGGCACTACCGCGAACACTACACGGTGATCTTCGCGCCACCGGTCAGCGTGCGCCTGCTAGGACCTGGCCCGGCGGCCCGTGCGCCGGTCGCAGCGCGCCCCCTGGCCCTTCCCGCTGCCGTTCAAGTGCCGCGGCAACGCTGGCACGCCACCGCCCGCCTGCGTCACCTGCCCGCCGCGCCGGAAGTGGACGCGGCGGGTTGGTTGCCCCCGGTGGAAATGCGGCCGGCTGTTGCCCAGTCAGGCGGCCCACACGATCCACCCACCGGGCCTGCGTTCGTGGGGAATACTTCCCTGGACCATCCCGTGCCGTTGCCGGTCTCGGAAGCCCATGTGCCCCTGGCCGGGGTTCCGGACGCCGGACCTGACCGAGTCTGGCGCTCGCCCCCGCCGCCCGAGTGGAACGGGCAACCCACAGTGCCCTGGCCTCCTGAATCCTCCGCCGGGCTGGCCCCGTTCGTCCCGCCGAACGCCGACCTGGGACGAGAGGACAGGAGCACGGTCAGCGGCACCGGGGAGACTGGGCTGCCTGGACAGGACAACCGCCCAGAGCCTTCCCCCCGCCTGGCCCCGCCCGTGCCGCCCGTACCCCAGCGGTCGGGCGGCCAGTTGAGTTTCCGGGAGCTGCTGGCCTTCACCCAGAACGAGGCGGCGGTGACGCCTGGCCCAACCCCGTATCCGGCTCCCCCCGAGCTGCTTCCGCTAGCGGACCACGCCCAGCCGACAGAACACTATGCTGGCCCCTGGCCTACGGAGCCTGGCCCGGCTCCGGCAGATGCTTTCCCCGGTTCGCTGAGTGTCCCTGGGCCTCAGGCTGCCCCGTCTGTTCCTGCCGGCATCCCAGGTCTGGAGGCAAGCGGGCCTGCGCCGCAACCTGCATCCCCCGAGGTAGGCACGCCGCCCCCGGCACCTGCGGCCGCCGTGGCCGTTCCGCTGCCCGAACGGCCGCCACTGGCCGCGCCGCTCTCCAGCACGCAAGAAGACGCGGCGGCTGTCACTGGTCCCAGCGCCCCAGCTCCTGTCCCCCTGTCGGAACCTGCCGCGCCGCCAGTCACTGCTCCACTGGTTCCTGGGTCTCCGATGACTGTGCCGTCAACCAGTTACGGCGAGGAGAATGGGCAGGCCGCGGCAGGGCTATCGCCCGGCGGGGCGGAACAACTTCTGAGGAGGGAACCCACTGCTCCGCTGCCGCGGGTTCCGGAAGAGGTCCGCCCCACCTCGCCTGAAGCGGCCCCGGTTCCTCCTCCTGTGGCGGCCGCCTCCCCTGAAGGCACCTCGTCCGGGGAGGGCGCGGCCCTTCCCGCTGCGGCGCAGGCAGAGGCGGCCCCTGAGCCGGTTTCCCCGACCCTGCCCGCAGTCAGCCCTGCTGAACCCCTCAGAGAACAGCCTGCCGACGGTGCCGCGACCGTGTCGGCTGAGCCAGTTCCCCCGCTGTCCGGGGGAGCCGGCAGGGCCGAACAGACCGACCCACCCAGCCTTGCCCGCCCGCCTGTGCCCGAGACGCCTGCCTCGCCGCAAGCCCCTGAGGAGAGGGGAGGGCAGGTGGTGCCGGCGGAGGACCCGGAGGTGCGGCGGAAGTTGAGTGCTCACCTGCCGCGTCAGCCGGGAACGGAACTCAGCCTGCCCCGTCGGCCCCGTCCGGTGCCATATCAGCCGCCCCGCGCGCCGGAACCGGTGGCGGAGGTGCCGTTGCATACCCCGGAGCAGGCACAGAGCATCCTGTCGCGGCTGAACCGGGTGCAGGAAAGCGAGGCGGACGGGAGCAGCGAGGCACGGCCGCTGTCACTGGCCGAACTGCTCGCCTGGCAGCGTGACCCTCCCTCGGGCGCGAACCCGAGTCCGGCGGCTGAAGCCGGAAGGCCCTCCCCCTCTCCCGCGCCTGTGACGGCTGACGTTGCCAGGAGTGAGGCGGAGGTGCCCCTACCAGCTTCTCCGGCAGAACGGGGAGAACCCGCAGAAGCCGCCGCTGCGGCAGCCGGGCTGCCCCTCCCGGCCAGGACGGGTGGCCCGGCCGCCGCGCCGGAACTGCCCGCCTCCGGAGCTGCGCTGCCTGTCGTCCCATTATCTTCGGCGGGGCAGGACAGTGGTGCAGGGGACGGGCCTGTTTCGCCTCCAGACCCATTCCCGGCAAAGGTCGGGCCGGAGCCAGGAGTTCCTGTTCTGCCTTCCCCACAGCCAGAAGCTCGGGCTGCATCGGATGCCGGGGTGGTGGCCTCGCCTCCGATGCCCGCCGCCCCCGGTGCCGCACCGGAGATGACGGCGCAGCCGCGGCCCGCGGTGAATGCGCCAGCGCAGAGCGCTCCCACGGAAGCTCCGGCGGATGTTCCGGCGGGGGCTGCCGCCGCGGGGCCGGAGCTGCTGGCGCAGGCCACGGCCCTGCCGGGCGAGCCGTCCGTGCCCAGGGACGCGGAAGTCGCAGCGGCGGAACAGGCTGATGCGGAGTCGGTCCGAACAGAGCCAGGACAGGCGGAGCCAGCCGTGCCCGCAGACGGACAGCGTGAGCCGGACGAGGCAGCCCCGGCAGAAGCTGGCGCACCCCTGCCCGAAGCGCAGGCCGCTGAACTGGCGGCAGGGACCGGGGCCACTGCCCTGCCCGCCCCGCTGTCGCCCGCGGCCGCTGTGGAGCCAGAGGTGGGGCCACCTGCCCCGGCAGCAGACCCGTCCGCCACAGGGCAAGTGCCGGAGCGTGCGGCGGCCTCAGAGTCTTTCGCCCGTGCGCCCAGTCTTCCTGAGGAGGCCGCTCCGACCCGTCCCGCGGCCCAGAATCCGGCGGCTCAGGCTCCGGCGGCGCAGACGAGCGCACCGGGGCCGGTACCAGTTGCGCCCCCACTGGTCCCTGCGCTGCCAGCAGATGACGTGGGCAGCCTCCCCCCGACCGCTGCTGCGCTGCTCTCGGAGGCCACTGCGCCCCGGAGTCCAATGGCTCAGGCTGACCGGATAGAGGTGGACCAGGCTCCTGCCGCCGCGCCCCCCACTTCCCCCACGCCGCCTCCCGAGTCGTCGGGGAGCGAGCTGGAAGTGGTCGTCCCGCCAGCACCCGGCGAGCCGCTGGAGGCCCCAGGGTTAGGCCAGACACCGGCGACCGTGCCGCCGCCCATAGAGGACGCGGGGTTGACTGTCCGGCAGGAGGCAGCGGCGGTCCCTGCCCGAGTCGAGGAACCTTCAGGTCCGCAAGCCCCTGAGGAGAGGGGAGGGCAGGTGGTGCCGGCAGAGGACCCGGAGGTGCGGCGGAAGTTGAGTGCCCATCTGCCGCGTCAGCCGGGAACGGAACTCAGCCTGCCCCGTCGGCCCCGTCCGGTGCCGTATCAGCCGCCCCGCGCGCCGGAACCGGTGGCGGAGGTGCCGCTGCATACCCCGGAGCAGGCGCAGAGCATCCTGTCGCGGCTAAACCGGGTGCAGGAAAGCGAGGCGGACGGGAGCAGCGAGGCACGGCCGCTGTCACTGGCCGAACTGCTCGCCTGGCAGCCGAACCCTCCCACGGGCGGGAACGCGGCCTCCCCCCTGGAGGCACCGGTGGAGGCCAGGAACGGCGAGGTGGAATCCGGAGCGCCTGCCGTTGCGGAAGGGGAGGCCACTGAACAGCGCGGGCAGACTCCCGCCATTCCGGACAGCGCCGGTGAGACGGCTGGCCCCGCCCAGATGGCCCTCCCACGGGGTCCGGTTGACCCGCAGAACCCGTCCAGCACAGTTCCCGGACCTGCCGGACTGGCAGCGGCCCGGCCCGGTCCCGAGGCAGCCGTTGCTCCGCTTCCGCAGTCGCCGGACGCCGACCAGGGTGCGGCCCTGCCCCATCCTGTGAGGCCGGACGTGGCCCCGAAGGCCTCCGCGGAGAATGGGGCTAGCCTGTCCGCTCCCCAGGCCCCCCTGCCGGGGAGGGAAGGGACACACACGGCGGGAAGCGTGCCTGCTGTGCCTCCAGGCTGGTCCGCGGGCGGCCCGGAACAGGCCAGGGGGGAACCTCTTCAGCGCACCTCCGGCTTTTCCCCGGTCGTTCCCGGAGCGCCACCGCAGCCACGGCCACTGAGCGGTGGGCTGCCCCTGCCGCCTGTTCAGCCGTCGCCCACGGCCGCCCCCGCCGGGTTCCCACCTCAGACGGCTGGGCCGGGTCCCCGGATCGCGGAACGTCTCGACGGGGGGCCGGTCACGGAGGCAGGTGGCGTGGCCCGGCCGCGGGAGGTGATGGGCCAGGCCGCCCCCATGCCGCGTCCGGTGGCGCGTGCCCTGGCGGACCCCACCGCGCGGGCACCCTTGCCGCTGGAGGTCAGGTCCCGGCTGGCCCCCCTGCTGGGGCAGGACGTGCCTGGTGTTCACGTGATCCAGAATGCCCACGCCACCGAGGCGACTGCCGCCGCTGCCGCCGATGCCCTGGCGGTGGGGGACACGGTGCTGCTGAGTCCGGGGCAGGACCTGGCCTCGCCGCGCGGCCTGGGGCTGCTGGCACACGAACTCACGCACGTGCTGCGGACGCGCGACCCAAGTTTCGTGCCCCGAGTGGTGCAGGCGGAGCCGCAGGGAAGGGGCCGGGCGGCCCGGCTGGACGAGGAGACGCTGGCCGAACGGGTGGAAGGCCAGGTGCGCCAGCACTTCGCGCCACCGCGCCCGGCCCCCCGGCCCTCAGGCATGGCCGCGCCGTCCCCCACCTCTGCGGCCCCGCCATCCGTTCCGCCCCCACGGCCAGCCGGTGGAAGCTGGGGCGGCCTGCCCGCGCCCTGGGAGCCGATGCCGTACTGGGAAGCGTCGGCCGCCCCGGCTCCGGCCTCTCCGGCGCTCGGTTCTCCGGCCTTCAGCCCCCCGGCGGCTCCCCGCCCCGCCCCGTCCGGGGGGCCTGGGGTCGGTCCGTCCGCGGCCCCCGCCGCCGCAGGTGCCCCCGCAGTACGTGCGGCCAGCGTGACGCGCTCGGTGGATCCTCCCAGCCAGCCGGCGTCTGCCCCGGCGGCCGATTCGGCCCGCACCCAGGGACTGCCGGTGGGGAACGACCAGCAGCGGGCCAGCCGCGCCGCGCCTGACCTCGACCGGCTGGCGCAGCAGGTGTACGGCCTCCTCAAGCGCCGTCTGAGTGCCGAGGTGCGGCGTGATCATTGATGCTGCGGGGGACTCCGTGAGTGAAGTGGGCATGACGGGGCGGCCGGTCAAGGCCAGGCCCCTTGCAGGCGCGCCCCGGCTGCGGCAGCATGGTCGGCATGGCTGAGCCTGCCCTGCGCGTCGGTGATCCCGGTGCCCACGGCGGCACCGTGACCGCCGGTGCTGCCACCGTCACCATTGTCGGCGTGCCCGCCGCGCGCCTGGGGGACCCGCACAGCGAGCCGCCCCCGCTGGTCGCCCACGGTCCGCAGGTGATTGCCACGGGGTCGGCCACCGTCTTTATCGAGGGCCGGCCGGCGGCCCGCCAGGGCGATACGCTGGGCTGCGGCGCGGCCCTGCTTCCCACACAGTTCACGGTCCTGATCGGCTGACTCTGTGATAGGTGCCGTTCACGAAGCCCTGCGGTCCATGCTGCACCAGGACGGCAAGATTCCAGCGGGTGACATCGACATCACCTTTGCCATTCCGACCCGTGACTGGGTGGCCGCCATCAGCCGCCCCACGATCAACTTCTACCTGTACGACATCACGGAAAACGTCAAGCTGCGCGCCAACGAGTTCGAGGCCCGCCGCAGCGACACGCGCGAGGTGCTGCGCCTGCGCCCGCGCCGGATTGACCTGAAATACGTGGTGAACGCCTACTTCAAGTCGCAACTGGCCGAACTCGACGACCAGGAGTGGCTGATCCTGTGGCGGGTGCTGGCGACCCTGATGCGCAACAGCGACTGGCCCGATGAGCTGCTCCCGCCCGAGGCGCGCGCCCTGGGCACCTCGCTTCAGGGCCTGGTCAGCCACCCCGAGACCGCGCCGCGCCCCGGCGATATCTGGAGCACCCTGGGCACCACGCCGCGCCCCGGCCTGCACTATGTCCTGACGGTGCCGCTGGACCTCAACATCGAGTTCATGCACACGTTGGTCCTGCAACAGAGCGTGCGCTTCCGCGACCTGGGCACCGGCGATGTGATGCTGTCCAGCCAGCGCAACTCCTGGCGGCTGCGCGACCCGTCCGGCGCGCCCGTGCCGGGGGCCGAGGTGCGCCTGCCGGGTCGCCCCGGCCTGAGCATCAGCGACGAGGAGGGCATCTTCAGCACCGCCGCCCCCCATGCCGAGGTGCCCCAACTGCTGATTCGCCGCCCCGGGCGCGACACCTGGGACCTAATTCGGACGGAGCCGGGCAGCTCGATTGTGGTCCTGGACCCTGTGCCCTGAACCTTACGCGCTGCCCGGTCCCGGCGACCCCAGCCTGATCCCCACCCTCCTTCCGGCTTGAATCCAGGACTGTTACATGTAACACTCATCCTGTTCCACAAGTCAGAAGTGCCGGCGTTGTGCAGACGGCCGGAAGGGAGGGGTCTACCGTACTTCAACCCGTCGCCAGTGACCGCGTCGTCGATGTGGTGCGCGAGAGGCTGCGCGCGGCCATCCTGGCGGGCGAACTCGCCCCCGGCACCCGTCTGAGCGTGCCGGAACTCGCCCGGCATCTCCAGGTGAGCCGCTCGCCGGTGCGCGAGGCGGTGCTGCTGCTGGTGGGGGAGGGGTTGGCGGTCGAACACTCCCGCCGGGGGGTAGAGGTGGCGCGGCTCGGCCTGCGCGACCTGCTGGACCTGTACGAGCTGCGCGCCGCGCTGGAGAGCCTTGCAGCGGGCCTGGCAGCCGAACGGATGACGGGTACCGACCTCGCCGCGCTGCGGGGCGTGCTGGACGCGCAGGGGGCAGCGGCCCTGCGGGAGGCGGGCCAGTTCCGCGAGCTGGACGCGCGGTTTCACCAGATTGTCGTCCAGACCTGCGGCAACGCCCGGCTCGCCCGGCACGCCGAGCTGCTCGCCCACGAGATGCGCCTCGCCGGGCCGCTGCTGCTGAACACCCCCGACCACCTGCGCCGCAGCCACGAGGAACACCGCGCCATCGAGCATGCCCTGCGGCAACGGGACGGCCCCGCCGCCGAGGCTGCCATGCGCCGCCACCTGACGCGCGTCGCGCAGGCCGTCCGCGCCCACCACGCCAGCCCCTGATCCTCCCCCTCTCTGCTTTCCCGAACAGGAGAACCCGCATGCGCCAGACCCTGCTGCTCAGCCTCGCCCTCGCCCTTCCCCTCTCGGCCCTGTCCGGCGCGCACGCCCAGGGCACCATCAAGATCGGCGCGATCACCTCCGTCACCGGGCGGTTCGCCGAGTTCGGCAAGATGCAGCTCGCGGGCTTCCGGGTCGGCGTGGACGAGGTGAACCGGAGGGGCGGCGTGCTCGGGCGCAAGATCGAACTGGTGATCGAGGACAACGCCAGCGACGTGAACAAGGGCCTGGCCGCCGCCGAGCGCCTGGTCAACGCGGGCGTGCCGCTGGTGCTCAACGAGTACTCGTCGAGCCTGGTCAAGGCGCAGGCGCAGTACCTCGCCCGCCAGAAGGTGCCCGCCCTGGTCTTCAGCTCCAGCGGCGACGACATCACCAAGCCCGGCAGCGACTACATCTTCCGCCTGAACCAGCCCGCCACCGAGTACGCCCGCGCCATCCTCAACATCTTCCGCGACAACAAGTTCAAGAACATGGCGATCATCGCGGGCACGGGGGCCTTTGAAAAGAGCGTCGCGGACGCGGCCCAGGACATCGCCAGGGACTACGGCATCACGGTGGTGGAAGACCAGCGCTACGACAAGGGCCTGACCGACTTCCGGCCCGTCCTGAACCGCATCAAGGCGAAGAATCCCGACGGCATCCTGATGGTGTCCTACGCGGAAGACAGCGTGGCCCTGATGCGCCAGGCGCGCGAGGTGGGCGTCAAGCCCCGCCTGTTCGCCGGGGGCGCGGCGGGCTTCGCGCTGCCGGAGTTCGTCAAGGACGCGGGCAACGCCGCCGAGAACGTCGTGACGGCCACCGCCTGGATTCCGCAGCTCCGTTACCCCGGCACCCAGAAACTCAACGTGGAGCTGAAAAAGGCGCTGGGCGGGCAGGACCCCAGCTACCACGCCGCCCAGGCCTACGCCGCCGTGCTGGCCGCCGCCGAGGCCATTCGCAAGGCCGGAAGCACCGACCGCGAGAAGGTGAAGGCGGCCCTCAACACCCTCAACATGCAGACCGCCTTCGGCCCGATCCAGTTCAAGGACTACAGCGGCTTCCGCAACCAGAACCCGCTGACGATGATCGCGCAGCAGGTGCAGGGCGGCGCGTTCGTGCCCGTCTACCCCAAGGGCGTCGTGCCCCGCCCCATCAAGTTCGAGCGCTGAGCCACCGGAGGCCGCATGTCCAGCTTCACCCTGTCCAGACCCAGACTGTCCCGTTCCCTCGCTGCCCTCGCGCTGCTGGCGACCAGCTCGCTGGCCCTGGCCGACACGGTGCGGGTGGGGGCCATCACCAGCCTCTCGGGCCGCTTCGCCACCTTCGGGCGGATGCAGCAGGCGGGCTTCCGCGTGGCGCTCGACGAGATCAACGCGCGCGGCGGCGTGAACGGCAGCCGCCTCGAGCTGCTGCTGGAGGACGACGCCAGCGACACCAACAAGGCCCTCAACGCCGCCGAGCGGCTGGTGAACCAGAAGGTGCCGGTGGTGATCGGCGCGTATTCCAGCGGGATCACCAAGCCGCTGTCGCAGTACCTCGCGCGGGTCAAGGTGCCGCTGCTGGTGGCGACCGCCATCGACGAGACGATCACCAAACCCGGCAACCCCTACACCTTCCGCGTCAACAACCAGTCCTCGGTGTACACCCGCAGCCTGATCGACCAGCTCAAGAAGATGGGCGGCATGAAGACGGCGGTGATCCTCACCAGCAACGACGCCTTCGGCAAGAGCGTGCTGAACGACGCGGCCGCGCTGCTGCCCCGCGCGGGCTTCACGGTGCTGGCTAAGGACACCTACGACAAGGGCCTGACCGACTTCCGGCCCCTGCTGAACCGCTACAAGGGCCAGAACCCCGACGTGGTGATCCTCGCCAGCTACGAGGAGGATGCCGTGGCGCTCGCCAAGCAGGTGAAGGAGGTGGGCCTGTCGCCCAGGGTGATCGCGGGCATCGCCACCGGCTTCGCCCTCCCCGACTTCCTGAAGGGCGCGGGGGCCGCCGCCGAGAACTACCTCGTCACGATGGTCTGGAACCCGGACGTGCAGTATCCCGGCGCGCGCAGCCTCTACACCCGCCTCAAAAAGGCGCTGAACGGCGAGGAACCCTCCCAGCACGCCGCGCAGAGCTACGCCGCCATGCTCGCCGCCGCCGACGCGATCCGGCGCGGCGGCACCGACCCCGAAAAGGTCCGCGCGGCCCTCACCCAGACCCGCCTCAATACCGCCTTCGGCCCCGTCAGCTTCCGCACCTACGGCGGCTACCAGAACCAGAACAGCGTCGTGGGCCTGATCACCCAGGTCCAGAACGGCCAGTTCGTGACGGTCGGCCCGGCAACGGCGGCGCGGGGCAAGATCGTCTTTCCGAGGAAGTAAGTGGGAAGTGGTGAGTCGTCAGTGGAGGGTCATTTCCACCCACTTCCCACTGACCACTCACCACCGACCAAAGGAGTGTTCATGGATCAAGTCGCCGTCACGGCGCTTTTGCAGACGCTGGCGCAGGGCCTGCTGACCGGGGGGCTGTACGCCCTGATCGGCACCGGCCTGAGCCTGATCTTCGGGGTGATGAAGGTCATCAACTTCGCCCACGGCGACTTTCTGGCGATCGGGATGTTCATCACCCTGGCGCTGTTCCGCACCTTTCACCTGGACCCCTACCTGAGCCTGCTGGTGGCCGCGCCCGCCGGCTTCGCGCTGGGCTTCGTGCTTCAGCGCCTGGTGCTCTCGCGGCTGGGGGACCGGCTGAGCGAGGCCAGTATGCTCGCCACGCTGGGCCTGGGGCTGATCATCAGCAACACGCTGCTGCTGACCTTCGGGGCGCAGCCGCAGAACATCAACGTTCCCTACGCCACCAGCACCTTTCAGCTCGGCGGCGTGCAGGTCAGCATTCCGCTGCTGGTCGCGGGGCTGGGCACGGTCCTCGCCATCGTGGGCCTGAACCTGCTGCTGTACCGCACCGAGCTGGGCCGGGCTATCCGCGCCACCGCCCAGAATCCGCTGGGGGCCGAGTTGCAGGGCGTGAAGACCTCGCACATCCAGGCCATCGTCTTCGGGCTGGGCGTGGCGTTCGCGGCCATCGCGGGCGTGCTGCTGATGCCGCTGCTGTACGCCTTTCCCACCGTGGGCGAGAGCTACACCACCAAGGCCTTTATCGTGACCGTGCTGGGCGGCCTGGGCAGCCTGCCGGGCGCGATTGCGGGCGGGCTGGTGCTGGGCGTGATCGAGTCGCTGGGGGCCTTTTACATCAGCAACAACTACCGCGACGCCTATGGCCTGATCGCGTTCCTGCTGGTGCTGCTGCTGCGCCCGGAAGGGTTGTTCGGACGGACGGTGAAGCGCGTATGATTCCGAAAAAATCGGCGTTTTCCCCGCATTTTTTCCGAGCGGACGCGAGTGGGAAGGGCAGCGGCTTCCGGGAATTGGAGGGGCTGACGGTGTTCTCCCGGCAGGCCCGGAAATGGACGGGGGCCGCGTGACGACGGCCGCACCGCTGCCCACTGTGCGCCCCCGCGCCCTCACCTTCGGCAACGTCTGGCTCAGCCTGGCGCTGCTGGCCGTGATGCTGCTCTATCCGCTCGTCTTCGGCAAATCCCTGAACTTCGGCGTCTCCACCCTGATCTTCGCGGGGCTGGCGATGGCCTGGAACATCCTGGGGGGCTGGGCGGGGCAGCTCAGCCTGGGCCACGCGGCCTTTGTCGGGATCGGGGCCTACACCCTGACGCTGCTCGCCATGCCGGAGCGTGTCCCGGCCTTCTTCGGTGGTCCGGTCGCGCCGTGGTGGGGGGCGCTGCTCGGCATGGGCCTGGCCGCCCTGCTCGCCGCCGTGTGGGGCGGGCTGACCTTCCGGCTGCGGGGCAGCTATTTCACGCTGTCCACGATTGCGGTGGCGCTGGTGCTGCGGCTGGTCGCCATCAACAGCGACTGGACCGGCGGGGCCGAGGGGCTGTTCATGCCCGAGCTGCCCACCCTCTTCGGCCTGGACCTGTTCGACCGCAAGGTGGAATACGGCCTGGCCGTCGCCTTCGTGGCGCTCACGCTGCTGGTCACGCACCTGCTGCGCCGCTCGCGCCTGGGCTACGCCCTCCAGGCCGTGCGCGAGGACGAGGACGGCGCGCGGGCGCTGGGCATCGACCCCGCCCGCATGAAGCTGGTCGCGTTCATGCTCAGCGCCGCCCTGACCGCCCTGGGCGGCAGCCTGTACGCCATCTACCTGAATGCCTTCGAGCCGCACACCTTGCTCGAACTGCCCGTCAGCGTGCAGATCGCGCTGATGGCGATCATCGGCGGGCGCGGCAGCATCCAGGGGCCGGTGATTGGGGCCATTCTGCTCGCGGCCTTCGGGGAGCTGTTCCGCACCGTGTTCGCCAGCGCGAACCTGCTGATCTACGGCGTGCTGATCCTGGCCGTCACGCTGTTCGCGCCCAACGGCGTCATGGGCCTCTTTCAGCGCGGCGGGCGCAGGCTGGGGACCGCCAGGTGACCGCGCCCGTTGCCTTCCACCCGGCGACCGGGGCGGGAGCACCCCTCCTGGTCGCCGAGGGCATCACCGTCCGCTTCGGTGGCGTGACCGCGGTCAGGAACATCAGCCTCGCGGTGCGGCCCGGCGAGATTCTGGGTCTGATCGGGCCGAACGGGGCGGGCAAGACCACCCTGTTCAATGCCCTGACCGGCTTCGTGCGCCCCAGCGCGGGCCGGGTGACGTTCGCCGGGCGCGACGTGACCCACGTCCAACCCCAGGCCCGGGCGCGGATGGGCATGGCCCGCACCTTCCAGGTCGAGCGGCCCTTCGAGGACCTCAGCGTGCTGGAGAACGTGCTGGTCGCCAGCTTCCTGCATCACCGGGGCCGCGCCGCCGAGGACCAGGCGTACGCGGTGCTGGAGCGGGTGGGCCTAAGCGACCGCGCCGCGCAGCCCGCCGCCGAACTCAACCTGGCCCGCCGCCGCCGCCTGGAACTCGCCAAGGCGCTCGCCCTGGAACCTCGGCTGCTCTTTCTCGACGAGAGCATCGCGGGTCTGAACCCGCCCGCCCAGCAGGAGATGGTGGCCCTGATCCGCACGCTGGCCGCGTCGGGCCTGGGCATCGTGATGGTCGAGCACATCATGCACGTGATCATGACCCTCTCTGACCACGTCATTTGCATGGCTTTTGGTGAACTGCTCGCGGAGGGTCAGCCGCAGGCCGTCGCCACTCACCCCGACGTGATTCGCGCCTACCTGGGAGACGAGCATGACTAGTGTCCAGCCCCAACCCGCCCCCACCCCTATCCGCGACCGCGTGCTGAATGTGGAGGGCCTGGAGGTGGCCTACGGCGAGGTGCAGGTGGTATTCGGTGTCTCGCTGCACGTGGACAAGGGGGAGCTGGTCGGCCTGGTCGGCGGCAACGGCAGCGGCAAGAGCACCATCCTGCGCGTGCTGTCGGGGATGCTACGGGCCAGGGCAGGCGCGGCCACCTACCGCGGCCAGAACCTGAACGGCGTGCCGCCACACCGCATCACTGAGTTGGGCGTGGCGCACGTTCCGATGGGCCGCCAGCTGTTCGGCCAGATGTCCGTCGAGGAGAACCTGCTGATGGGCGCGTACCTGCCGCGCACTCGTGCCCACCGCGCCGCGAATCTTCAGAAGGTCTACGACTTCTTTCCCCGCCTCACCGAAAAACGCCTGGCCCCCGCCGCGGCCCTCTCCGGCGGCGAGCAGCAGATGGTTGCCATCGGCCGCGCCCTGATGAGCGAGCCGGAGGTGCTGCTGATGGACGAACCCTCGCTGGGCCTGGCCCCGCTGGTCGTGTCCGAGGTGATGCGCGTGATCGGCTCCCTGCGCGAGCTGGGCCTGACGGTCCTGCTGGTCGAGCAAAACGTCCGGCAGGTCCTCAAGGTCACCGACCGGACCTACGTGCTGGAACTGGGGCATCTGGTCAAGGAAGGCCCCAGCCGCGAATTGATGGGCGACCCGGACATCATCAAGGCCTACCTGGGCGTGTGACGCTGGAACCCTGGCAGGCCCCTCGCCGCACTTGGGCGAGGGGCCTGCGCCACTAAAAACGAGTGTGCCGAGGCCCTTGACAGGGCGGCGGCAGCGGCCTATCTTTGCAGGCCTGCGTGAAGGAGGTCCTAACACGCAGGCCCTTGATTCGGTGAGCAGTCTCTGGTTCGGGGCAGGGTTGACAGTCTGCAAAACAGACAGTACCTTATGGACCTGCGCAAGGCGCACTCAGGAAATGTGAGTAAGGTCTTGACAAGTTTAGGCCGAGCAGATACACTACTGAGGTGCTGAGGGGAAACCCCCGACGCGCAGGAGCGTAAGCTCCGCGAAGCATGACAACGGGAGAAGCTTGAGAAGCAAAGGGCCACCCGACAGGGTGGTATGAGCGGAAGTCCTTAGGGATTTCTCCAGACTCGTGAAGAGCCGCGAGGCTCAATAGACACCGGGCTTTGGCTTGGGGTGAACACATATCAACGAACGGTCCGCGTGGCGGACCGTTGCTTGAGCCATTTTATGGAGAGTTTGATCCTGGCTCAGGGTGAACGCTGGCGGCGTGCTTAAGACATGCAAGTCGAACGCAGTCTTCGGACTGAGTGGCGCACGGGTGAGTAACACG
>NZ_BAABRP010000028.1 GCF_039545055.1 Deinococcus carri | reverse complement strand
GCTGGTCAAACTCCATCGGCGTTAGCCCCACCAGCCGCTCAAAGGAACGCGCTCGGGACTTCAGCTTCTCCAGCCGTAACACCCCTGAACCTACCTGCTCCTACCTCTACTGCGCAACGGGTCTTGAATGCCCATACCCTTGCGCTCATCCCTTGGAGGATCGAATCCGTGAAGCGTCTGTTCCTGCCCTTCCTGCTCGTCACCTCAACCGCCCACGCCGCCGAAGTAGACTGCTCAACCATTCAGCTTTTCGATCTTCACATCCTCTTCTATAAGGAAAAGGCCGTCTTCCCTGAGCCTGCCAAAAAGGTGGCCCTGGACCTGACCACCTTGAAATCTCCTTTTACGGGCTGTGGGGCCACATTCACAACCAAAAACAAGGGAGAGGTCATCACCATTCAGGCGGAGAAGAGGCCCTATCTGGGAATCCTCACCAATCACTTCCGGCAACCCAGCAGTATCAACCTCTCGCTTGACCTGCTCGACAGCCGGGGCAATACGTCAGAAGGTCTGGAGATCGATCTCACCCTCATGGACATCTATACGACCTATGACGCTTCCATTTCCGTCAAGCCAGTGATGTACAAGAACACGGCTGTCGGTGTGAAGGTCGATGGAGGAAAGATACAACCGCTGTTCTGGTCTGGTGAGAGTTTCAAGGTGCCGATCAGCAAGAAGGCCAAGGTGGTAGATTTCTATGTAAAGACAGACCTGCGGACTTCCTGGCAACGGGTGAGCGTGAACCTCGCTGTCCCGAAGATCACGGTCTACCGCAAGGCGGCCTTCCCCGCCAAGTGATGGGGGCATCCGCAACCGCTCGCTCCGCCAGAGACGGTTACTGAATGCCGCCTGGTGCCCTGGGGAACAGGTCCTGCAAATCGAAGGCGGCTTCTTCTCGCTGGTCATCGTAAAGATGCGTGTAGGTTCGCAGGGTAAACCCCACGTCGGCGTGTCCCAGACGTTCGCTGACCGTCTTGGCGGGAATGCCCCTGAGAATCATCAGCGAGGCCGCCGTGTGCCGCAGATCATGGAACCGGATGCGCGGCACCCCGGCGTGCCTAACAATTTCGGTGTACCAGCGGTAGAAGTTGCGGGGATCGGTGGCCGTGCCCAGCTCGGAAGCGAAGACGTACCCTTCACCGACCTTGCCCTGCCAAGCTTCCGCAGCGTTGGCCCGCTCGCTGTCCTGCCGTCCGCGATGCTCCCGCAGCTTGTCGAGGGTGCCTGGCGAGAGCACGATGCTGCGGCGAGACCCCTGGGTCTTCGGGGTTTGAAGGGTCAGTTCAATTTTTGAGACTGTCGGCTTGCCACGGTAAATTCGCCCCTCGGACTCCTTGCGGACCTCGACCAGATTGTGCCGAACCGTCAGGCGGCACCTCTCCCAGTCGATGTCCTGCCATTGCAGGCCGAGAAGTTCGCCCCGCCGCATCCCCGTCAGCAAAGCCAGGTAGAAGGCGGCGTGCAACCGGTGTGTTTCGGAAGCGCCGAGGAACGCGGCCACCTGCTCTGGCGTCCAGACGTGCATCTCTGAGCGCTCGACCCTGGGTGGCTTGACAGCCTCGGCGACGTTGCGTGGCACCATTTGCCAGCGCACCGCCTGGCGAAGTGCCATTTTCAAGACCCGGAGCGTGTAAGCCAGGATTTGAGGAGATTTTCCCGCCTTGCGAAGGGCGATCAGGATGCGCTCCACGTCCAGTGGGCGCAGTTTCTCCAGCTTGACCCGGCCCATATATGGGGTGATGTACAACCGCGCCGTGTCACGGTAACTCCGGAGGGTGTTGGGCTTTACACCGTCCCGTTCTTTGGCCTCTACCCACCGGTCAAAGAATGTGGCAACAGTCAGGCCTTCGGCATCCGCGAGCACCCCGGTGTGAACCTCGCTGTGAAGGGCACGCATTTTCTCCCGCACCTCGTCTTGACTCCGACCACTGACCCAGCGTCTGTCCAGGGTGCCGTTGGCCTTCATGCCAACCGTAACGCTGCCCTTCCACCCCACGACCTTGCCGTCTTTCTTGCGCTTGCTGATCGTCCCCTCGCCATTCGCCCGTTTCCCCACAGCTCACGCTTCCTTCCGGTCAGATGGCTGCTCTGGGCCGCCTGTCCACCCCTTGAGATGTCGTCTTGCCGCTCACTCCTGCTGCACGTGTTCGGCACTCTCCTCTGGAAGTTGTTCCATCGCCGTTTCCAGGTAGCGCAGCATCTGATTGACCTGCCCCAAGGTCTGCTGCTGAATGTCCTCAAGCCGGGCCAGACGCTGTTCGATCAGCCGAGCTGACTCCGGCGGCACAGGTTCGCTGTACATGCCGAGCACCATCTGTACGGCTGTCCGAAACGATTTGGCTCCCCCGGTCTCAAGAAGCTGATGCGCCTGCCGTACCTGATCTGCCGTCTGATCAGACAAGTAGCGTTGACGTTCCTGACCCAGCTCGCCGAAATAGACGTTCAGGTGCTTGGAGATAACGCTGGGATCGACCTGTAATTCTGCGGCCAACTCTGAAGCGAGCATGGCGGTATTATATGACAAGCTGTTTCATAGGTGATGGAGTTTCCATTAGATTTGATACGTCCTCGTCCGATTTCGTACGGGTGAGCAGGGAGTTGTGTTTCTGCAAAACCCTAAACTGATCCTATAACCACAACCCTCGACGCCTAGGCAAAAACATCCGTGGCTACGGCGCGCAGCATAGAACTTCACGCTCTCCGATAGAAATCGCGCCAGAATGCTGACGTGACCTCTCTCCATCCTGCCCAGCGCAAGGCGTTGCTGCGCCATACCCTCGCCATCGACCGGGTGCTGACCACCGCCCAGCTCACGCGCCGGGGCCTGCTGGAGACGGCAGAGTGGCTGGAATTGCCCAGGGTGACCCGCACCTGTCGCACGCGGGTCACGCAATCCGAGAGTGACACCGACCTCACTTTCGTGGCCCTGCGTGCCGAAGACCTGGACTGCCCCTCCAGAGACCTGATGCACCTGGCTGGTCTGGCCGAGGCGCGGCACCGCATTACGCTGGCCGAGGGGGAGGTGTGGCGGCACGTCTCCCTCCAGGGCCGGGTCAAGCGGCATCAGGCCCACGCCGAAATCTTGCAGACCCTCGACCCGTCAAGGCGTTCGGACTGGGCGGTGGAATACGACGCCGGGTACTCGTGGGGGCGCATCACTGACAAGCTGGTGGCCGCCGACGAGGGCGGCTACCTCAAGGTCTACTGGGCCACCAGCATCCATGCTCGTACGCTCACCGTGATGACGCTGGCGCAGCAGCTTCAGCAGGCTGGGCGGCTGCCTCACCTCACGCAGGTCGAGACCCGTTTCGTGGACTTCTGGACGCCGCGCGAGCCGTATGTCGGACGGCCCCGCTGTCACAAGCCGACCGCACTCACGCACGTCTTTCCGGCAAGGGCAGGGTGAGCAGTTTGATGCGGGGCTGGATGGGACGCTCAGGTGTGAGGCCCTCCTTGACCAGTCGCTCTATGTTTGCCCGGTACTGCGCTTCGACCAACCGAACATAGCCACCGAGGTCGCCTTCCTCAGGCACAGCGATGAGCAGCGGTCCGTGCCACTTGTCGAGGTCACGCTCGTGGCGTTTGTACAGTCTTCGCAACTGGGCGAGCTTGATGCCGGCACTGCTGATGGTGGCGTACAGCGAGACGTGGCCGAGCACCTCAGGCGTCTTCCCCAGTTGGTAATACAGCGGGGGAGGCTCACCCTTGCCGTACAGGGCCTGGAGTCGGGACATCTTGGTTTCCGGGGCACGCATGACGGTGCGGACGATCTGATCGGTGACCTTCACTCCCCTGCGTGCCGCGCCGCCCACCTTGCCCGCCCGTTTGTACACGTGGTAGGCGACTTTGTAGCCGCGTGCCTCCAGCAGGGCGATGGCGTCCAGCAGGTAAGCCCGGTCTGCGACGGCGTTTGGCCCGGCGACGTAGGGGATGTAACCCATCTCGCGGGGAGGGGGGGTGAGGTGAAAGGCGGCGCGCGCCGTCTGGCCGAGGGTGAGGACCGCCCCGTAGTTGGTCTGCACTTCCCGCAGCAACTTCTTTTCGAGGAGATGATCCCAGTTGGGCTTGGGGCCGTAGGTGCTGATCACCCTCCGGGTCGTGAGTGCGCCTGCTTGGGCCACGCCCCAGAACACCTGTCCCCAAATCAGGTCTGACATGCTCCACGCTATCTGGTGTGCTGTAGGCTCGCCAGCAAAACAATGTGTTGCGGTGGAAGAGGGTAAATTCCGCCGCCCTCGACCCTGGGACAGCTTCTGAGACTTTCGACTTCATACGAGTACGTGTGGTGCGTATCTTGAAGCATGCCCTTGCAGTGGCACCAATTACGACCTTGGAACGGCAGTCAGCACGGGGCGTTCGAGGCCCTCTGCTGCCAACTGGCCGAGGCGGAAAGCGCTCCAGACGGCTCGGCATTCATTCGTAAGGGAACGCCGGACGGTGGCGTCGAGGGGTTCTGGCAATTGCCGGATGGGACTGAGTGGGCCTGGCAGGCAAAATTCTTTCTCTCTCCGCCTGACGACGGTCAGTGGGGGCAACTGGACGAGTCTGTTAGAAACGCGCTGTTGCGTCATCCACGGCTGACACGCTATTTTGTCTGTCTCCCCATAGACCGCCCGGATGCGCGCCTCCCCAACCGCCGATCTATGCTCGACCGCTGGAACGAACGGGTTGAACGCTGGAAGGGGTGGGCGGCTGAGCAGAGCCGGTCTGTAGAGTTCCATTACTGGGGTGATCACGAGTTGCTCTCGCGGCTCTCTCGTGAGGAGCATCGGGGCCGACAGAAGTTCTGGTTCCACGAAACGCTTCTCAGTGAGCAGTGGTTGCAGCAGAAGTGGCAGGAGGCCTACCGCAGTGCCGGAGAACGGTACACACCGGATGTCCATGTGCCTTTGCCTATCGTGGAACCTCTGGATGCTTTGGGGCGCACCGCTGCTTTCTCCTCCTGGCTGACTGAAACCCACAAGCGTTACGGATACACAGGGGGTGCTCTTAAAGCCCTCTCCAGGCTTGAAAGTTCAGCCGAGGGAGACTCCGCGCGAGAGGCGCTCGGAGTGGCAGAGGCCACCTGGAGGGAAGTTGAGGCCGCACCCGACCAAGCTATTTCCTGGGACAGGGTGAAAGTTGCCTTTGAGAAGGCGAGTGCAGCAATGGACCAAGTCGCCGTGTCCCTGCGTGGGGCGGCCCGAGCATGGCAGGAGCAGAACCCGCAGCAGAATGGCTACTCGAACCCCTGGTCGGAGGACCAGAGCAACGCCTCCTCCAGCGCTTACGGGTTGAGGCACATCGCAGAGGTGGCGGAAAGCCTGCGCGCTCAGGCCAGTAACGCGGTAGGCATCTGCGTCGCCGGGGAGGCGGGGATAGGGAAGACGCACCTCTTCTGTGATGTGGCGCAAGCCCGGTTGGCGTCTGGAGCGCCGACTGTTCTCCTGATGGGGGAGCAGTTTGCTGCGGCTGACCCTCTTCAGGAGATTCCACAGCTCCTGGGCCTCGGCGTGACCTTCGAGGAATTTCTGGGAGCGCTCTCTGCGGCGGCACAAGCGCAAGGCCGTCGAGCGTTCCTGATGATCGATGCCCTGAATGAGAGTGCTGATCGAAACCGTTGGAAAAGCCGATTTATGACACTGCTCACCCGGGTGGAGCAGTACCCCTGGGTACGCCTGGTCGTTAGCGTACGCACGACCTATGAAGGGCTGGTTCTTCCACCCGAGGCGGAGCAGCACGGCCTCGTCCGGGTGGAGCATGAGGGGTTCGGGGACGCGACCTACGAGGCGACCAAGCGGTACTTCAATGCCTATGGCATCCAGCAGCCGACGGTCCCCATGCTGAACCCGGAGTTCCGGAACCCCCTGTTCCTGAAACTCTTCTGTAAAGGGCTGAAGGCCAAGGGGCTCCACTCCATTCCGCCTGGCCTTGAGGGCATCACGGCCATCTTCCGCTTTTTGATCGACGCCATCAATGAACGCCTCGCCCGGGCAGACAGGCTGGATTACGATCCGCGGGACCAACCCGTCTGGCAGGCCGTCCAGAGAATTGCGGAGGCTCTCGCGCTCAGCCGCGGGAGGTTTCTCTCGTTGCAAGAAGTCAAAACGCTCCTGGCCGACATCCTGCCCTCGTCGGGGTACGAGCGGAGTCTGTTCCGTCAGCTCGTGGCCGAGGGACTGCTGGTGGAGAACCTCTACTACGACTGGGAAACTGAGGCGCAGGTCGATGGAGTTCGCTTCGCTTATGAGCGTCTGACCGATCATCTAATAGCTCAGCAACTGCTGGACGCGCACCTTGACCCAGAGCGTCCGAAGGCAACGTTCCGACGCAGTGGCCCTCTGCGCCAGTATTTACACGATGATCGGTCCTGCTACCGGTACCGGGGTGTCATTGAGGCCCTTTCCATTCAAGTTCCCGAGCGCATCGGCCGCGAGCTGATTGAGCTGACTCCCCATCTCGGTCAGTACCAGGTGCTCTGCGAAGCGTTCGTTGCCAGCCTGACCCTCCGCAGACCGGACGCCATCAAACGCAGAAAGTTTGCCAATATCGCCAACAGGTATGTCCTCCGGTGGCGTGATCTGGACGGCGATTTGCTCGACGCGCTGCTCACCGTGGCGGCTCACCCACGGCACGCCCTCAATGCGGACTTTCTGCACCGCCTCCTGATGAGGCGTCCGATGCCCGACCGCGATGCCTGGTGGAGCATTTTCCTGTTCCGAAGATACGGCAACGAGGACGCCGTTGACCGACTAATTGACTGGGCCTGGCATCCTGCGGACAAAGCTCACATTGAGGATGAGGCGATTCGCCTCGCCGGGACGGCGCTCGCTTGGTTCTTGACCTGTTCACACCGCTTCCTGCGAGACCGAACCACCAAGGCTCTGGTGAATCTGCTGGGTGCCCGACTCCATGTGGTCAGTCAGTTGCTCCAGCAGTTCCACCGTGTCGATGACCTGTACGTAGCCGAGCGCCTCTATGCGGTGGCCTATGGCTGTGCGATGCGTAGTCGCGACCAGCATGGCCTCCAGGCCCTCGCACAGCAGGTCTACGACCTAGTGTTCCGAGAGGGTGAGCCGCCCGTCCACATTCTGTTGCGCGACTATGCCCGGGGCGTCATCGAGGTTGCTCTGGCTCAGTCGCTGACCCTGGATGTGAATCCAGCGCAGTTCCGGCCACCGTATGGAAGCACCTGGATTCAGGACATTCCGACGGGAGAAGACCTCAAAGGATGGGAGCAGGAGGCAGAGGGTGACAGGTGGGGGTCGAAATCGGCCATCATCCACTCACTGGCGTTTAAGATGTGGGATTTTTCCAATTACGTGATTGGGAAAGGAAGCCGTTTTGAGTGGACGAGCAGGCCGCTGTATGGTCCTTATCCCCCGACCTGGGGTGAGATGCGACGTGCTTTTGAAACTTCCCTCACCGAGCGACAACGTTTGGCGTTTGCTAGATACATCAATGTATGTGTCCGTATCAGTGGCATCAAATTCAGGAGGGCGTTTCTGAGCTACGTGGACGAGGATGCCGCATCTGAATTGACAGACGAACAATTGGATGAGGGCCTGAAGTATTTCGAGGGACGCTTGCTTGCCACACTAGGAAAGCGAAAGAGTGCCGTATTTAAAACTCAAGTCGCTCCCTACCTGGACTCGAATTCCCATCGCAATGATGGTGAACTGACCTTCGACCTTGAGGCGGGCAAACGCTGGATGGTGAAGCGTGTGTTCGATATGGGCTGGACGGTCGAGCGCTTCGGTGAGTTTGACCGGATGGCCGGTTATCGTGCTGCTGGGCGTGCAGCCAAGAAAGCTGAGCGAATGGGGAAGAAGTACCAGTGGCTGGCGTACCACGAGTTCCTCGCCCGGGTAGCAGACAACTTCGAGTATCGGGCAGATGCCGTGACGCGCTGGAATACCGAGGCCCACCAGAAGTACGACGGTCCCTGGCAGATGTGGTTGAGAGACATTGACCCGTCCTGGGTGATCCCCACTGCCCAGACTGAGGCCCTACGTCCCTCCGCTTGCTGGTGGAATCCCGTGAGGGTCGCCTCCTGGGGCGAAGAGATGAGCCACCTGGAGTGGTTGCAGTCGCGGGAGAGCGTCCCCGACCTCACGCCCCTCTTCGATGTTACGGATGCGCAGGGCAGGCGCTGGATCAGCCTGAATGGGTCCTTTCACTACGAACCGGAGGATGGCAAGGCGCGGGGCCTCAACCGGCAACTCTGGGTCCTGGTCAACGCTTACCTTCTTAAGAAGGAAGACCTGGAAGCGTTGTACCCGTGGGCGACCCAGCAGCGGTACATGAACCGCTGGATGCCAGAGCCGTATGAGTCGCATCACACCTTCATCGGCGAATACCCATGGAGTCCGGCGGCCCGGGAACAGTTCTTCTTCCCGGAGAGCGAGTGGCGGACTATTGACGAGGCGAAGAACCCCCCTCCCGTGGAGTTGCTGGTCCCGTCGGCGGACTACAACAAGGCGAGCAGCGACTTTGACTGTTCGGTCGAGGAGCGGGCGTCGGCCACCCTCCCTACCGCCTGGCTCTTTGAGCGCCTGGGGCTGGTGTGGCATGGGCGCGAAGGGGAGTATCACGATGTGCGGGGGCGGCTGATAGTTCAGGACCCCTCGGTCCGTACTGCCGGACCTGCCGCATTGTTGATCGAGCGAGACAGTCTCCTAAACCTCCTCGAGCGCGAGGGGATGGCGTTGATCTGGACCGTGCTGGGTGAAAAGCAGCTGACCGAAGGCAATGCACCGGGATGGATGGAGTTGAATGGGGCGTACAAGTTCACACCGAACGGGCTGGAAGGCGTAGTGCGGAGCGAGTTTCGTGACCGCGCCTGACCCAATCACCGCAGAGGAGCGGTGACCGCCCACCAACATGAGGATTTGGAGGCGGACATTCCTCTGTACACTCCTCTCATGTCTCACCCCAGTGTCCTGACAGTCGCCGGTACCCTGTGGCGATTGCTTGAACAGCCCGGCCAGCTCTCTAAGCCTGGATGGATCGCATGGCGTGGGCAGCCACATAGGGGTTTGGTTCACGCTCCCCAGTTCAGGCAGGGGCAGGCGGTTTGGCGTCGCCTGGCTCTCGCGGAGCAGGCATGACGGCTCCCCCCTCCTCGAACTTCAGCCACCTTCAGGAGATCGAACCGGCACTGGCGAAGCTGGGAGAACTGGCCGAACGGCTCCTGCCCATCGACGCCAACACCAGCATGATCAAGCTGCGGCAGTTCGCGGAGCTGCTCGCGCAGGTGCTGGCCGCACGCAGCGGGGTCTGGCAGCCGGGAGAGAGTCAGCGTGACCGACTGGACCGGCTGCGGCGCGAGGGGCTGCTGAATGAGCAGGTGTTCCGCCTATTCACCACCATTCGGCAGCAGGGGAACCGGGCCAACCATGAGTTCGAGGGAACCGAGGAGGACGCCCGCTTTCTCCTGAGGCTGGCCTGGCAACTGGGCCTGTGGCTGCACTACACCGTGACGGGCAGGGCGTTTTCCACGAGCTACACGCCGGATTATGTGGAGCCGAGGACGATTCCCAGCCCCGCCGAGGCCCAGCAACTCCAGCAGGAGGAACAGGCTGCCGAACAGGTGGCCGAGACCGCCCTGCGGCAGGCGGAACAGCAGGCGGCCCCCAAGCAGAGTGTCGTCAAGGCCGCACAGAAGGCCGCGCAACTGGTGGCCCTCAGCGAGGCCGACACCCGCAAGTTGATCGACCAGGCCCTCCGGGAGGCGGGCTGGGAAGCGGACTCTGAGGGGCTGACCTACGCTTCGGGTGCCCGGCCTGAAAAGGGCCGCAACCGGGCCATTTCCGAGTGGCCCGCCGCGGGGGGAACGCATGCCGATTACGTGCTGTTCGTGGGGCTGACGCCCGTTGGCGTGATCGAGGCCAAGCGCAAGAACAAGAACGTCTACAGCAACTTGGATCAGGCCGAGCGGTACAGCAAGTACCTGCTCAAGCTCGAAGGTCTGACTCTCCCGGGCGGTCCCTGGGGCGAGTATCAGATTCCCTTCCTGTTCTCCGCGAACGGTCGGCCTTACCTGAAGCAGCACGAGCAGCTCAGCGGCATCTGGTTCCGGGACGCCCGGCACAGCCACAACCTGCCGCGTGTGCTGATGGACTGGTACACACCGGATGGGCTGCTAGGGCTGCTGGCGCACGACCCGCAGGTGACGCAGAAGAAGCTGGAAGCCCTGCCCTTCCAGTTCGCGTTCCCCCTTCGCCGCTACCAACGTGAGGCGATTGAGGCGGTGGAAGCCGCGATGGGACGGCAGCAGCGGCAGATTCTGGTGGCGATGGCGACGGGTACCGGGAAGACCAAGACCTGTATCGCTCTGATCTACCGCCTGCTGAAAACGCAGCGGGTGAACCGGGTGCTCTTCCTGGTAGACCGCCGTTCCCTGGGCGAGCAGGCGGCCGGGGCCTTCAAGGACACCCGGATGGAGGGCGTGCAGAACTTTGCGGACATCTACAACCTCGCCGAATTGGGCGACTTGAAGCCAGGTCCCGACACGGTGGTCCACGTGGCGACGGTGCAGAGCATGGTCAGCCGGGTCTTCTCGCCCGCCGAGGGACAACCTCCTCTCCCCATCGACACCTACGACTGCATCATCGTAGACGAGGCCCACCGGGGGTACCTGCTCGACCGGGAGATGTCGGACACCGAACTTACGTTCCGGGACGGCGAGGACTACCTCAGCAAGTACCGCCGGGTGCTGGAGTATTTCGATGCCACCCGCATCGGCCTGACTGCCACCCCCGCCCTGCAAACCGTGCAGATTTTCGGGGAGCCGGTGTTCATCTACTCCTACCAGCAGGCGGTGGTGGACGGCTATCTGGTGGACCACGAGCCGCCCATCCGGATCAAGACCGAACTGGGGGAGCACGGCATCCGCTGGGAGCAGGGCGAGGCGGTGGACGTGTTCGACCAGAGCACGGGCGAGCTGAGTACGGTCTACGCCCCGGACGAGCTGCACTTCGACGTGGACGCCTTCAACCGCAAGGTGATCACCAGGAGTTTCAACGAGGAAGTGTGCAAGTTCCTGGCCCAGCACCTCGATCCGACCTTCGACGAGAAGACCCTGATCTTCTGCGCCAACGACGCCCATGCCGACCTGGTGGTGCAGCTCCTCAAGGCCGCGTTCGCAGACGCGCTGGGAAGTGTGGACAACGACGCCGTGGCGAAGATCACCGGCACGGTGGACGATCCCCTGGGCATGATCCGCAAGTACAAGAACGAGAGGCTGCCCAATGTGGCCGTTACGGTGGACCTGCTCACGACCGGCATCGACGTGCCGGAAATCTGCAACCTGGTGTTCTTGCGCCGCGTCCGCAGCCGCATCCTGTATGACCAGATGCTGGGCCGCGCCACGAGGCCCTGTGACCGGCTCCAGAAGACCCACTTCCGCATCTTCGACGCCGTGGGCCTCTACGACGCGTTGAAGGACATCACGGAGATGAAGCCGGTGGTGACGAAGGTGGACATCCCCTTCGCGCGGCTGATCGCCGAGGTGCAGGGAACGCAGGGGGAGGCGCGGGAGGAAGCTCTGCGCCAGTTCGCCGCCAAGTTCCAGCGCCGCCGCAGGCGCATGACCGACGCTGAGCGGCAGGACTTTCAGACCGTGAGCGGCGGGATGACCGTCGAGGACTTTCTGGGAATGCTCGGCCGGGAGTCGCCGGACCAGGTGGCCGCGTGGTTTACCCAACACTTGGGCCTCACGGAGATTCTTGATCAGGTGCGCCAGGGGCAAGCGCAGCCCATCGTCATCTCCCACCACGCCGACCGGCTCATAGGCACGGAAACCGGGTACGGTGAGGGGCTGGTGCGCCCGGACGACTACCTGGAGGCGTTCAGGAAGTACGTGCGGGAGAACCCGGATGACCTTGCGGCCCTGACCACGGTGCTCACGCGACCGGCCGACCTCACGCGCCAGGACCTGCGCCAACTGGAACTGGCCTTGCGGGGACAGGGTTTCACTCCTGCGAATCTCGACACCGCGTGGAAGGAACTGACCAATCAGGAGATGGCCGCCCGGCTGATTGGGTACATCCGGCAGGCGGCGCTGGGGGAGGACCTCGTGCCCTTCGACCAGCGGGTGGACCGCGCTCTGAGCAAGCTGCTTGCCTCCAGGACCTGGACGAAACCGCAGGAGAACTGGCTCAGGACGCTGGCCCGGCAGACCAAGGCCAACGGTCTGGTGGACGAGGCGGCACTCGACGACCCCGATTTCATCTTCCGGCGGGAGATGGGAGGTAGAAAACGACTCGACCGGCTGTTTGAGGGGGAGTTGCTCGACACGCTGCGCAGATTCAACGAGGCGATCTGGGCGGCGTGACCTACAGTCCGCAGCCTACGCCTTAAGCAACTCCTTGGTAGGTGTTTCTTAAATGCAGTTTTCTTTAAAAAGCATTTTAGAGTAGATGCCACGCAAGACAGCGTTACCTCTGTTGCTGTGCCTGTCCGCAAGCCAATCTAGTAAGATTTTGGCCCCCGCTCCAATAACGGCCCCACCAAGAACTTTTCCTGTTGGATCGCTCCAAGAGGGATTTGCTAAGCCAACTAAAGTCCCGCCAACTGCCCCTATTACAATATCTTGCCACGCTCCCCATATTTTATCTTTCTGGCGGGACTTATTAGAATTTTGCATGTTATATACTATGTCTGCTAGATATTCATCTACTATTGTTTTCAATTCTAGCTCAGGGTAATTTAGTCTACTCGTCTCATTTATTATAGTTCTCATTGAGCTGCGAAAGCTATCAAATTGGGTACTTGAGTATAATTCGTAAAAGCTACGACCGTCTATTCTTTGTAGCCAGGGAAGTATCAAACGCGCCTCTTGTAATCTGATTCCGCCTTGTGCATTTATTTCTAATTCCAAAGATTTACTTAGAGATTCAAACATTATTTGGTAGTATCTTGTGTCTAACACTGGATTAAGGTTAAATCTTCCGCATAAACTCATCAGATACCACAAATCATTCGTATCCCAAATAACATCATTTATTGAATATAAGGATCTGTCCTCATCATAATACTCCAGTCTCTCGCGTATAGTGGGGTAAATATGATCTATAAAGGGAAGATTTACAAGATCTTTTCTGTAATCTTGCATTCCTCTGGGGATCACTAATAGTGCCCCACTTCTTATTAGCTCCCTTGAGTCACAGTAGAATTTTAGTATGTTTACTACATTTTGCTTATACCAAGGTTTGAGATGGTATGTCCTGTTGGACATATAACCTAGTCGGAAGTAATCAAGGTAGTATTCAATACCATCGTATACAGCCACCCTAGGGTAATACAGAAGTACCGAGAAGAGATTGGCAGAAATAGTTTTGTACTCTGGTGATCTGGAAGATTGTGAACCTCGTCTCGCCCCGCCAAGCAAAGGAGTCGTACTGCCGTTACGAGGAAACACGAAGTAATCATGTGCGCTGCTGTTTGATGTTTCGTCAAGAAGCAATTCGCTTGAGCGCTCGTGGACGTAATTTCCTAGTCTGCCTAAATCGTCGTTATTCATCTTGTCAAAAAAGTGCATGCTTGCGGGTGCTAATGCAATTCCAGTATGATCCTCTATTAAATCCGCAAAAGTGAGCTTCGGAGACATGATTTAACTCCTAGGTGTATAAGACAAGAGGACAGGAGACACCAGAGGTAGCTGTGAAAAGTGGCCTTGAGCGCCAAGGGTAGCCCCTCTGGACGCGCTTCCCAGGGTAGCGTTTGCTTGGGTGAGATGTGCGGCAGAATAGGAACAACGATGACCCAGCCCCAGACCACCCGCGACATCGTGCAGAAGCTCTGGAACCTCTGCAATGTCCTCAAAGACGACGGCGTGACCTACCACCAGTACGTTACCGAGCTGACCTACCTGCTATTTCTCAAGATGGCCGAGGAAACCGGCACCGAAGACCAGCTCCCCGAGGGTTACCGCTGGGCTGACCTCGCCCGGCGCAGCGGTCTTGACCAGCTCAACTTCTACAAGGGGCTGCTGCTGCACCTCGGCACCGACACGGGTGGCCTGATTCAGGAAATCTACGCGAACGCCGCCACCATCATCCGCAAGCCCACCACGCTGAACACGCTTGTGACCGCTATGTCGAATCTCGACTGGTACAGCGCCAAGGAGGAGGGCCTGGGTGACCTGTACGAGGGGCTGCTGGAGAAGAACGCCAACGAGAAGAAGAGCGGTGCCGGACAGTACTTCACCCCCCGCCCCCTCATCGAGTCCATCGTCGCCGTCATGAAGCCGACGTTAGACGACGTGATTCAGGACCCTGCCGCAGGCACGGGCGGCTTCCTGATCGCCGCGAACCACGATATCCGCCGCAGCAGTGACCCGGAGGGCTGGACCGAGGCGCAGCAGCGCAAGTACCGCCGCGACACCTTCTACGGCATGGAGCTGGTGCAGGACACGCACCGCCTCGCCCTGATGAACCTGCTGCTGCATGGGCTGGACTACGATCCGCAGGGTGCAGGCATCCGCCTGGGCGACACCCTGGGCAGCGAGGGGGAGAAGCTCCCGCCCGCCACCCTGATCCTAAGCAATCCGCCCTTCGGCACCAAGAAGGGGGGCGGCCTGCCCACCCGCACCGACTTCACCTTCCCCACGAGCAACAAGCAATTCGCCTTCCTGCAACACATCTACCGCGCCTTGAAGCCTGGGGGGCGGGCCGCTGTCGTGCTGCCTGACAACGTGCTGTTCGAGAGCGGCATCGGCAAGCAGATCAGGGCCGACCTGATGGACAAGTGCAACCTGCACACCATCCTGCGGCTGCCCACGGGCATCTTCTACGCGCAGGGTGTGAAAACCAACGTCCTGTTCTTCACACGCGGGAAGGGCGACAGGGGCAACACGGGAGAGGTCTGGGTGTATGACCTGCGGGCCAACATGCCGCAATTCGGCAAGCGCACGCCCCTGACCCGGGGGCACTTCGCGGAGTTCGAGGCGGCCTTCGGTCCTGACCCCTGCGGCGGCTCCGAAGCCCTCGCCGCCCGTACCGACACCGGACCCGAAGGCCGTTTCCGCCGCTTCACCCGCGAGCAGATCGCCGAGCGTGGGGACAGCCTGGATATTTCGTGGCTCAAGGACGACACCGCCTCTCAGGGTGACCTGCCCGAACCCACGGTCCTGGCGAGCAGCGTCATCACCGAACTGGAAGCCGCCCTGGCCGAGATGCAGAGCATCCTGCTGGAACTGGGAGCTACGGAGGAGGACTTGGAAGCGGTTGGGGTGCTGGCGTGACCGGGGAGGGGAGAGAAGGTCTGCCGGAGGGATGGGTAGAGACGACGTTGGGTGACGTTGTGGATTATGGCCGCACCGAAAAGGCCGAGCCGCACGAGATTCCAGCAGATGCCTGGGTTTTGGAGCTGGAAGACATTGAGAAGGATTCCTCGAAAATCGTCCAGCGGGCTACATTTCAGGAGAGAGACTCCAGAAGCACCAAAAACCGTTTCTTGGCGGGCGACGTACTTTATGGAAAACTTCGTCCATACCTAAATAAAGTCGTGCTGGCTGATGGTGATGGCTACTGCACCACGGAAATTATTCCTATCAAAGCAGGGGCAAATCTTGATGGCCGCTTCGTCTTCTATTGGCTCAAGCATCCCGAGTTCCTAAGATATGTTAGCACCGTCAGTCACGGAATGAACATGCCACGTCTCGGCACGGACGCAGGGCGGGAAGCTCCTTTCATACTGGCCCCCCTCCCCGAGCAAATCCGCATTGCCGACAAGCTCGACGCCCTCCTCACCCGCGTGGAGGCGGGCCGGGAGCGGCTGGAGCGCGTGCCGAAGCTGGTCAAGCAGTTGAGGCAGGCGGTGCTGAGCGCGGCGGTGAGCGGGGAGTTGACGCGGGAGTGGAGAGGGGGTGGGGATGCGGAGTGGGAGGAAAAACCTCTCAATCAAGTTGCCCTCTCAAGACTTGGCAAGATGCTGGACCAAAGCAAAAACACGGGGACTCTGACGCCTTACCTACGAAACGTCAACGTTCGCTGGTTTGGCTTTCAGCTTGATGATGTAGCAAGCCTTCGCGTTGAGGATGCTGAACGAACTGCGCTTTCGGTCAAGCGCGGAGACGTTCTTATTTGTGAGGGTGGCGAGCCGGGCCGGTGTGCTGTCTGGAATGGCGAAGACGGTCAATTTGTCTACCAGAAAGCTCTACATCGGGTGCGTGTGGGGTCTGAACTTAATGCCGATTGGTTGACGTTCTGCCTCAAGCACGCTGCGGATTCTGGGAGACTGGAAGACTACTTCACCGGAACCACCATCAAACACTTCACTGGGGCTTCACTCGCTCAATTTCTGTTACCTCTCCCCCCCCTCCCAGAACAGGCGGAAATCGTGCGGCGGGTGGAAGCCCTCTTTGCGCTGGCGGACCGCCTGGAGCAGCGGTACGCGGCGGCGCTGGCGGCCTTTGAGCGGCTGACGCCTGCGCTGTTCGCCAAAGCATTCCGGGGCGAACTGGTGCCGCAGGACCCGGCGGACGAACCGGCGTCGGTACTGCTGGAACGCATCCGGGCACAGCGGGCGGCGGAAGGCCAGAAGCCGAAGCGCGGGCGCAAGCCGGGCAAGGCAGCAGGCGAGGACGGCGCGGAGCCGAAACGCCGGGGCAGGCCGCCGAAAGCACAGGCGGAAGGGGCGGGGGAAGTGGCGGAACCTAAGCGGCGGGGGCGTCCTCCAAAAGCGCGGACCATTCCCACGGCCCTAAATGAGCAAGAAGCAGTGCGGCTGCTGCAAGAGCGCGGGCAGGCACGGGCAGAAGGTTCGCGGCAAGTTGGCCTGTTCGAGGATTGAGAGCGGAGGGGTATGCCGAACTACTACAAGGTCATGCTGGGCAAGGGCAGCCAGTTTGCGGCGCAGGCCCTTCAGGGCGGCTTTATTGGCATTGACGACGCGAGTGGGCAGGACCTGTCACCCCTGCTGGCCCTGCCTGAGCCAGAGTTCCGGCAGCAGGTCCGGCCAGGGCTGGAGGCTACCAACCCAAGCAGTTCCAAGGGCACCATCAGCCAGTACGCCACGACGCTGTGGCGCATTGCCCAGGGCATTCAGGGAGGTGACGTGATCCTGTCGCCTGACGGCACCGCTGGGCAAGTGCGAGTGGGGGAAGTGACCGGCCCCTATCAGTACCTCGCGGGGGAGCCTTTGCCGCATCGGCGGGCTGTGCAGTGGCACCCGCAGCCCATCAAACGGGCAGACATGAGTCAGGCCCTCAAGAATTCCTCTGGCGGAATCACGACGATTATCGACCTGACCGAGTATGGCCCGGAGGTCGTTGCCCTAGCTGGGTTGTCCACGGCAGGGGGGGTGGCGATGGTCGCCTCTATCCCTGATCCCAGCTTTGGAATCGAGAAGGAGTTGGAAAACTTCCTGGTGACGAACTGGGCACACACCGAACTGGGGTCACACTACGACCTCTACAGGGATGACAGTGGCGACCTCATCGGGCAGCAGTTTCAGACAGCGACGGGTCCCATCGACATCCTGGCGGTCAAGAAGGACAAGAGCGAATTGCTGGTCATCGAGCTGAAACGCAGCAAGGCCACGGATATGGTGGTAGGGCAGATTCAGCGGTATATGGGGTACATCAAGAAGGAAGTGGCGGAACCTGGGCAGAAGGTCCGTGGCCTGATCATCGCCCTGGAGGACGATCCCAAGTTGCAGTACGCGCTGGAAGTCGCCCCGGAGATCGGCTTCTACACGTACAAGGTCAGCTTCAAGCTGAACCACACGGGCGGCCATGCGCTCTGACAGCGGGACACTTGCTGGCGATGGACCACCGTCCATGTTGCTGGATCGCAGTTTGGGTGGGGGAAACGCGCCAATGAGCCAATTTGACGAACCTGAGTGGGTTCCCCGTGAGTGACCCCAGGCTGAGCGAGGGTTCGGGCGACATTCCCGCCCTGCCCGACAACTACGCGGCGCTGCTCGCGGACCTGAAAGCACGGATTGGAGCGGCACAGGTCCGGGCGGCGGTGGCCGTCAACACCGAACTGGTGACGCTGTACTGGCAGGTCGGGCATGCCCTCAACGAGCGCGTCCGGCAGGCCGGGTGGGGTGCGAAGGTGTTGGACCAGCTTTCCCGTGACCTCAAGATGGCCTTTCCCGAATTGGGCGGATTCTCGCCGCGCAACCTGCGCTACATGCGCCAGTTCGCTGCGGCGTGGCCCGCGCCGGAGTTCTGGCAACAGGTGGTTGCCAAATTGAGCTGGTCTCACCACGTCGTGTTGCTGGAGAAGCTGGACACGCCTGAGCGCCGCTTATGGTACGCGCGGGCGGCACTGGAGGGCGGTTGGAGCCGTAACATCCTCGTCCACCAGATCGAGTCACGTTTGCTGGAACGGCGTGGCGCGGCCCAGACCAACTTCAGCCGCACCCTGCCCGCGCCCCAGTCTGAGCTGGCCCGCGACCTGCTCAAGAACCCCTACGCCTTCGACTTCCTGACGCAGGGGCAGACCGCTCATGAGCGCGACCTGGAACGGGGGCTGTTGGCCCACCTCCGGGCATTCCTGCTAGAGCTGGGCGTGGGATTCGCCTTCATGGGCAACCAGTACCGCCTCATGGTGGGCGGCGAGGAGTTCTTTCTGGACCTGCTCTTCTATCACGCGCGCCTGCACTGCTACGTGGTGATCGAGCTGAAGGTGACGGAGTTCCGGCCCGAGTACGCGGGGAAGCTGAGCTTCTACCTGACGGCGGTGAACCGCGAGCTGCGGGGCGAGGGGGACGCGCCGACCATCGGCATCCTGCTGTGCAAGACGAAGAACGACGTGGTGGTGGAGTACGCGCTGGCCGAGAACACGCAACCCATCGGCGTGTCCACCTACATGCTGGCCGATGCCCTGCCTCAGGAGTTACAGGACGTATTGCCCACCGTGGAGCAACTGGAGGCGGAACTGGAGCGGCTGGAGACGGGAGCAGGTGAGGAGGAGGGCTGAGGCCGCAGGCTTTGGCAGTGGACTATCGTTGTCCGTCCGGTGCGGGAGCGCTGGGACATGGTTGGCCGGGGGGATTTAAGGAGGGACGGGATGGGGACGCTTTACGACTTCACCTGCGCCGCGTGCGGTTACACGGCGGCGAGTGGCGGGATGGACCGGGGCATCGACACGGTGTATGTCACCGTCCATTGCCTGAACTGCCGCGAGTTGATGGATGTGCTGGCGGGCAGGCTCTCCCACGATCTGCCACCGCCGCCGCCCAGTCTGGGTGCACCTGCCACATCCCCACCCCCCAGACCAACGGTGCCTCCCAAAGAGAAGTTGGCCGAGGTGAAGTGGCGCTGCCGCACGGGCCGCTTTCACCGCCTGGAGCCGTGGCAGCCGCCGGGGCCGTGCCCGAAGTGTGGGGAAGTGATTGAGCGGGGCGAACCCGTTGGTATCTGGGATTGAGGCGGCGCTCCCGGTTGACGGATCACTGGAAACAGGAGGGCACGCTGTTCTTCCTCAACACGGCGCTCACGACCCCTGGACGCCCAGTACCCCCTCTGGGTGGGGAACAAATCTCCTGGGAAGGCCGGGTGGAGGTAGGTAAGGTGGGATCATGAGCGACTTTCCCCTCACCCACCGATTCACGGAAGCCCTTCACTTGGCGCACGTCTGGCACACCGGCCAGTACCGCAAGGGTACCGGCACACCTTACGTCTCGCACCTGCTAGGCGTCGCCTCCGTCGCGCTGGAGTTCGGCGCGAACGAGGACGAGGCCATCGCCGCCCTGCTCCACGACGCTCTGGAAGACGGGCCGGAATACACGGGTCTAGACGCGTCCCATCTGTGGCAGGAGATTGCGGATACTTTCGGAGAAGACGTGGCCCGGCTGGTAGAGGGCGCGACCGACGCCACCCCGCAGGCCGGGGAGCCGAAAGCCCCCTGGGTGGACCGCAAAACGCAGTACCTGGGTAGGCTGGCCCACGAGGACGCTTCCTCACTGCTGGTGAGTGCGTCCGACAAGCTGCATAACGCCCGCAGCATCCTGACCGACGTGCTGACTGCTGGGGAAACTGCCGAGGCACGCGCGGCCTTCTTCACGCGGTTCAACCAGGGCCAGCAGGGCACCTTGCAGTATTACCGCCTGCTGGTAGACGCATATCGCGCCTCTGCGGGCGCGAAGGATCGTCCGCGTCTGCAAGCCCTGTTCGCGGAACTTGACCGGACGGTGAGCGCACTGGAGACGGCGTGCGGCGTGACGGCAGAGACGGTGCGCGATTTTCCTCCCCTGCGGACTCTCAGAGAGCCGGTCACGGGAGGGGAGACGGGGGAAGTGAAGGTCTAATCCAGGTGCCTTCTGGCGAGGTGGCCGTCACAGGCCCAAGCAGCTGAGCCGCTCCTACTGGAGAAAAGAAATGACAGAAACCCTCAAAGACCGGGTGCTGCGCCTGCTCACACTGCATCCTGGCCTGAGTGATCGCCAGTTGGCCGACGGCCTGATGGGCGCTGGGGCGAGCCAGCAGGACGTCAACCAGGCGTGCCGCCAGCTCCATGCCCGTGGGAGGATCGTTCGGCTCAAGGGCGAGGGTGGCCGGATTCGCAGCTATGTCGCCGAAGCATCTCCGCAGGTGCCGGTTGCTCCTCTCCTCCCATCGGCTCAGCAAGCTCCGGCGAATCTCTCCGAGGATGTCCTGAAAGTCGCCCTTGTCCGCTGGCTGGAGAAAGCAGGCTGGGAGCTCACGTTCTGCGCTCCGGGTAGGGCGCATGGCATCGACATTGAAGCCCACCGGGGCGCGGAGCGTTGGGTCATTGAGGTGAAAGGTATCGGCTCCCGCGATCCGATGCGCGTGAACTATTTTCTCGCCGTGCTGGGCGAGACGTTGCAGCGGATGAATGACCCGAGAGCGCGGTACAGCATCGCTTTACCGGAACACCGCCAGTTTGTCCGGTTATGGGACAGGCTGCCTGATCTGGCGAAAGAACGAACGGGCATCTCGGCTCTCTTCGTGAATGAGGCGGGCGAGGTGCGCGAGGCCTGACGTTGCCTGGAATGAGGCTCGCGGCGATGCCTCATGTCACCCAGACGCTGCGCGCCGCCCAGAGGTCCGTTAGTTGCCGCTCTGGGTCGAAGCCGCACGCGTACAGCGCCGCACAGGTCAGCACGTAGTCCCCCAAGCTGGACACGATGCCGGAGGGTAGGAAGCCAGGGCGGTTCAGAGTGTTTCCCGATGCAGCCCGCACCAGCCTCACCAGGGCTTCTGGCAGGGGGGCGAGGTGCCCGCCCGTCCGTGCCTGAAGTTCCCTCAGCAACTCGTCTTTCTGGGCTTTGATCTGCTCGGCCAGTTCGGGCGTGATGGCTCCCGCTGGGGCGCAGGTGGTCAAGCGCCCGCCCTCGGCAAGCAACCGGACGCCGCGCCCTTCCAGTTCCCGCAACAGGTCACGCGCTACCACGTCATCACCTCCACTTTTTCAGATGATTTGGGGCCAGAGGGTGTTTTAGGGCCAAGAGGTGTTCCTAAGTCGTTGCCGTCTGACGCGCTTGAAGTATTTTGGGCCAACACATCCCATGGACCGGGTTCCGCCGGTTCCAGAACGCTTTTGTACCCCACCGGGTTTCCACGCCCGACCAGCATGACCACCTGGGCCGCGCCATCGGTCACGATTTCTGACATGGCCCGCTTCACCGTCCGCTCGGAGACGTTCAGACGGGTAATGAGGTGGTCGAAGAGTTCCTTTCGGGGGATGACACTTCCGGCGCGGTCATTCAGGTACTTTTCCAGCGCCTTCCGGGCTTTCATGCTGGGGCCGTTCTGGTCGCTGCCCGGCAGCTCATACGGTTCAAAGCGCAGGCCGTCGCCTTCCCACACCCGCAAGACGCCCAGCGGTTCCCCCACTGGAGCCAGGTTGTTTTTGTGGGCCTCCAGTCTCAGCACGTCCAGGCCACCGACCTCGTTTGGCTTGACGCGGGTCAGCAGATGCACTGCCCGCGCCCCGGCGCTCTTGATCGTGCTGCCCAGCAGGCCGCGCCCTTCCGGCATATTCGCCATCGGCTTGGGGGTGTGGTCGAGAATCACCACGGCTACATTCAGGTCTTTTGCAAGTTGCCGGAAGGCGGCCATCACCTGCATGACCTCGCCCGCGTCATTCGCGCGAATCATGGGAAAGGCGGAAGTGAAGGCGTCTATCACGATCAGTACCGCCCCGGTTTGGATGATGTGGGCGCGTAGGGCAGCCAGTCCTACTTCATCCATAAAGCCGCCCGATTCAGAATCGACATAGGTAATGTGTTGCAGCACGTCGTGCGAAACGCCCTGGCCGACCAGAGCGCGCTCCAGCCAGGGGATTTGTGCGCGGGCGTCGGTGTCGAAGTCGGCGTGAATGATTGGCCCTTGCATGGTCTGTCCGCCGAGAAAGGGCAGGCCAGACAGCACCGCGACTTCCAAGCTGGCTACCAGCGCACTTTTGCCCACGCCTCCAGGCCCGCCCAGCATAGTCACGTAGCCCCGTGCTATATGGCCCTCCCACACCCATTCGATAGCAGGTGGGGTGCCAATCTCGGAGACGGTCCGGAAGCGCAGGCTCACAGCAGCCCCCGTTTGAGGCACCACACACTGCGGGACCGTGTAGGCCGTTGGCCCCAAATGCTCGGCACCGTGCCAGACAGTGTTGTATTTGAGATGACTCTTGGCCTCAAATCAGAGTGTGGCCCTAAATCGGCGTTATAAACCCGGTCCATCAGCAGGCGCCCGAACTCAGCCGCGCCCAGCTCCCCGCAGAGGTCGGCAAAGTCCCCATCATGAAGGGGGGCCAGCACCCGCACCTCACGCGCTCCAGCAGCCTGGGCCACCTTGCCCACCCGCGCTAAGCAGGCTGCGCCCAGCGCATCAGGATCGGCGTACAAAAAAACGGACTTGCCCTGAAGGCCGTCAAGGAAGGGCGTGCCACCCGCCCCGGCCAGCCCTTGTACGTCCATTTTCAGGCCAGCCTCACACAAGGCGCGGGCCGCTGCCGCCCCGTTCAGCTCGCCTTCAACGATCAGCACGCCGTCCCCGTCCCCATAGCGGGGCGGACACCACGCGGGTGCACCGTGACCGGCGAGCCGGTAGACGTACCTCATCAACCCGGCAGCCTCCAGAGCCGCTTTACTGCCCAGGTTCCGTACCTTCAGGCCCCAGGGTGTGTTATCCGGGCCGTTTATCAGCACGCCCAGCGCCCCGGCGTAGGCCAGCGTGCGTCCGTCCCACGTGCTGAAGTCGCGGCGCAACCGACCCACCTGAATGCCCTTCCATCCGTGGAGGCCCCGGCGCTGGAGGTCATGCCCGGCCCGATTATGAAGGCTCAGGAAGTCCAGCAGGCCATGTGCCCGCCGCAGTTCGTCTTCCTCCAATGGGGTGCAGCGGTCAAGCGCCACCCGCGCTTCCCGGAGGGGATCAGGGGCGAACGCGAGCCGCGCATGGCTGGGCGTCCAGGCGTCGAGGGTGACGCCCGCGTGCCGGGCCAGTTCCTCCAGCGCCTGCTCCCGGCTGTATCCCAGAGCATCCAGAAAGGCTAGGGCGTCCCCCCGGTCAGCGTCCCCGCCGCCGTGCCGCTTCCACCTCCAGCGTCCGCCCTTGCCCCGGTAGACGCTGAAGCTGGGGTGTACCTCGCCGTAGCCGGGCCGAGGGTCACGAATCACGCCGCCGCGCTCATGGTGAAGACCGCGCACGGCGTCTGGGCCACACGTCCAGGCAATCAGGTCAGGGAGGTTCGAGCGATCGAGAAGGTCACTTAGCCTCATGCTACACACGCTTCCTTTGTCTCATTGGTGGTCCTGAGCGTGGATGCTCCCCGCCATCAAGGCGTCGATAGTTGAGGCCGGAAAAAGCAACTTGCGCCGACCATTGCGTATTACGGGTACATGACCACCACGTGCCAACTGGTAGAGCGCGTCGCGCCCATAGGCGACACAGCCGTATTGGCATTTTTGGTACTCGATGGATTCCAGTACGGTCAAAGCTCTTTTCACTAGGTGCCTCCTGGCGTAGGTACTCGGTGCTGCGAGCACCTGGCCTGACATAAGGCTACGTAGGCGTACCATGACGTAACAAGGCTCAATTGAGGACTTTTTGGAGGTCTTTCGCTGTGAAAAGTAACACGAATCACGAAAATGACTTGTTCTACTTTCCTTGGAGGAAGCCGAACCACCTGATCTGGGGCGACACTGCCCCACGAAAACGCGGAGTTCCTATATACGTTGAGAGAATGCCGACCTCAAGCTATTCCGCATATGACATGCCAGACGGTCTTCCTCTCAGAATTAGTGGTTCAAACTTGTTGATTGCGCTAGGTGATTTGAATTGGGAGCCTACAGAACCCCTCAGAGACCCTGATCTCTGGACTTATTTTGCTAAACCTAACCCCGACCGAAGCATGGTAATGAAATTAGCGAGAAAGCATGGGCTTCTTTACAGTTGCGGCTATGAAGGGCAGGATATCTCTGACCCTGTGCCGCATGTGCTTAGAGGAGCTTTTACACCAGAATTAGAATATTATTATTGTGAAGCCTATATGGACTGGAAACGGGAAATGCGTACTCTATATGTGGCTCGGTCTATCTTTTTTGGTTTAAGGGAAGGACGATCCTCGGAGGCTCATGAGGCAATTGCTCAAATTCAGGATCTGTATCTTATAGAGAGCATTTATAGTGACGTTATAAAGAACTTTGAGACTTACCCCATCAATTCAGAAGATGCAATTCAGGAGTTGGGCAAGAGCAGTCGAGTGTTTGATTTGGAGGAAGATGATCTGATTCATATATTAGAGTCTTTAATTGAATCTCGTTTAGGGGAAGCGTCTGCTACAATCTCTAGAAACGCGATAAGTAAAACATTCTCATTGCGCTTCTCGCCCGCCAACTTGAAAGCAGCCATTTGGCAACAGTTTGCAGGAGCCATAACAACAAATAAGAATCTGGAGAGATGCCCGGTATGCCGAAATATATATACTCGCGGTAACTTAAACTCAGGAGTTGCACCTGCATAACGACGGCGAAGCGCTCCCAGCCGAGAGAATCTAGGCGTGTCAAAGTCACAGATTCCGGGGGAGCGCGTTCGCATTCTGGCAGACGAGTTCCTCGCCATCCCCAC